>JAVBSQ010000117.1:0-6291 GCA_031556695.1 Bacteroidales bacterium
CGTTTTTGTCTAATAAGTATTATTATCGAGGCAACCGTGCAGTCCTTGACTCAGCGGTTTATTTTTTAAAAACCGCTGTTTCTCGTTTTGAAAAAAATGAATCTTGTATTTTTGAAAGAAAAATTGGAGGAAGAACATCCTTGCTCTTAGCAAAAGAGCTAATGGATAACTATCAGGGAACATCGGTAAATACTATTTTGGACTTACTTGATAAAGCACACCGGTGGAGTGGTGAATGTAATGATTTGTGGGCGGTGGACAGCTATAGGCAACTCCGTACCGATTTATTGAAAAAACACCCTGGATACGGCCGGCAACCGGTCAAAAAAGCAGCAGATATTACTAATAATACAGCCATCCGCTCAAACCAAGACTCACTTTTTATACTTGTTGACTCCTTATCTCGTTTGGTAGTTGCCGGAAAAGAAGAACCTTCCCATAATTATTCCGGACAAAGAGCAATTATTAATAATCATTATGCTTTTATAATAGTTGGGCTTACAGCAATTATTGTTCTTTTACTACTACTTTTTCTTGTAAGTAAAATGCTGAAACGGAGTAAAAAAACGACTGAAATAAACGCTGCAGCAGATTTACGCACGCAAAATGAACAACTACAAAAAGAAATGTTAGCTACCGCCATACAGTTACACCAAAAAACAGAAGTACTGCAAACGATCCAAAAAGAGATATCAAAGCCCAATAATCAATTAGATAAGATTATACGGGAGAATCTCTCAGCCGATAATTATTTTGAAGATTATAAAACCTTAATTAAAGAAACACACCCTAATTTTTATAATACATTACAGGAACAGGCAGAAGGCAAATTAACAGATTTGGACCTGAAATATTGTACCTACATTTACATGAAAATACCTTCAAAGCAAATAGCTAACCTTCTGCATGTGGAGTATAATACTGTGAGAATGAGCAAATATCGCTTGAAACAAAAACTAAATCTGAGTAAAGACGATGATTTATACAAATTCATTCAGAATATACAGGAACAGCAGTATTAAATTGTTGCTACAAACCGGTACGGTAATTTAGCATCTTCGCCCGCATAATCAACTCCAATGCGCGGAGTAGCGATAATATCTATTTTCGGAATCTTTATACCACGATCCTCAATCCAAATCAAATCACCTGAAAGAGGAGTGCCCGTGAGTGAAAAATGTAGCCCCATCGCTTTAGATAATTTACCGGGGCCAATTAACAAATTTTTATCCGCCTTCTTCTTGCCCGTGCGTTGCAGCATAGCATCTATACCGGTAATTGGAACGGCGCCGCGAATAAGCACTGCGTGCGGAACACCATCAATATTCGTTACCACATTGAACAGGGAATACATACCGTAGCAAAGATAAATGTACGCACAACCTCCCTCCCCAAACATTATCTCCGTACGTTTGGTGCGTTTTCCTCCGTATGCATGCGACGCCTTGTCACCCACACCTGCATAGGCTTCCGTTTCTACAATTACCGCCTCCGTCAGCGCTCCGTCAATGCGTGTACACAGCACTTTTCCCAATAATTCTTTGCTTATTTTCACCACATCGGGGCGGGTATAAAATGCTTTGTCAAGTTTTTTCATAGTACTTGCAAAGATAAACGGTTTCCGCCAGATTTTATGTTCGAATTGACAAAAGAAGAGAGTAACTGTTTGATTAACAACATAATGTAGCAAATTGCGACCTTAGATCCATCGTGGTTTCGCTACATGCCTTTTGCGTTTACCGAACACGGTGTAACTATGTTGTCATCTGTACTTAATAGCGACAGAGCTATTGAAGTGAATTTAGCTGTAATTAGGGCATTTATTGCAGGGTGGCAGAGAATAATTTCTCATAGATTAGCGTAGATTTCCAAATTATTATCAAAATGTTTTCTTTCTGTGTCAATCTGTGAGATCTGCGGGAAAAATCCTATCTTTGCTTCTTCGTAATTTTTAATTCGTAATTCATGCCCATTTCACAATTCGCTCCCGTCTTCGAAAAGCTTAAAACCCCTTTCTACTTCTATGATGTAGAACTCCTAAAAAAAACCCTTGCCACCTGCAAAAAGGAAATGGACCGCTATGGCTACCATGCCCACTACGCTTTGAAAGCCAACAACAATGAAAAAGTACTGAAAATTATACGTGAAGCCGGTTTTGGCGCCGACTGTGTGAGTGGCAACGAGGTGCTTCATGCCATCAAAAACGGCTTTGCTCCCCAACAAATCGTCTATTCCGGCGTAGGTAAGACCGACGAGGAAATTAACCACGCCATAGCACACAATATTTTCTGCATCAACTGTGAGTCCGTACAGGAGTTGGAAGTGGTGAATGAATTGGCCGCAAAAGCCGTGAAAACGGTCAATATATCCATTCGTCTCAATCCCGATATTGATCCGCACACCCACGAATACATCACCACCGGTCTTGAAGAAAACAAATTCGGAATAAGCGAATGGGAATTCGATCGTATGGTAGAGCGCCTGCAAGCCTTAAAAAATATCCGCTTGATAGCCTTACACGCCCATGTTGGTTCACAAATAACCGATATGCCCGTGTTTGAACGCCTCTGTGAGCGTATCAATGAATTACAACAAAAACTCGCTGATAAGGGCATTGTGGTTGATCACCTGAACATGGGTGGGGGACTGGGCGTCAACTATCAAGATCCCGACGGGCAGCCCATTGCCGACTTTGCCACTTATTTTGCCATATTCCATAAACACTTGAAACTACGGCCCGGACAAACACTCCATTTTGAACCCGGCCGCCCTATTATAGCACAGTGTGCCAGTGTGATTACACGTGTTTTATATGTTAAAAACGGACAAAAAAAGAACTTCGTGGTAGTTGATGCCGGCATGACCGATCTGTTGCGCCCTGCGCTATATCAGGCACAACACGCCATTCACCAGCTCAGCTCCGATAAAATGCCGCAGGCGTATGATGTTGTGGGGCCTATCTGCGAGTCGGCCGACAGCTTTGGTAAAAACATTATCCTACCCCAAACCTCCCGCGGCGACCTCATAGCCCTCCGCACCGCCGGCGCCTACGGACAAACCATGAGTATGCGCTATAATCTCCGAGACCTGCCTCTCGCAGTCTATTCTGATGAGCTGTAGAATCTGTGTAAATCTGCGAGATCTGCGGGAAATAATTCTAAATTTACCCTTTCAAATAATTCTGCATAAATGCTAGTAGTTACAAAATACGGTGGATCCAGTGTCGCCACCACCGAAAAAATTAAAGAAATAGCGGCACATCTTGTAGCGCGCAAGCGGCAGGGAGACAGCATTGTTGTTGTAGCCAGCGCCATGGGTAAAACAACCAATGGTTTAATTGAAGAATCAAAACAGGTGTCAGATAAGGTTCACCCGCGTGAACTGGATGCCCTTTTGGCCTTAGGCGAAGGAAAAACAGTTCCTCTTATTGCCATGGCCATACAAGACCTGGGTGAAGATGCCATCAGCCTTACCGGCATGCAAATAGGCCTTAAAGCCACCAGCAGGCATCAACGCGCCCTCATCAAGCACATTGACGCCACCCGCATCAAACGCCATCTCGCAGAAGGAAAAATAGTGGTCGTAGCCGGATTTCAAGGCATGAATGACGAAGGCGATATTGTTACCCTTGGCCGTGGTGGAAGTGACACCAGTGCAGTAGCCTTAGCTGCTATCCTCCGCTGTCCCTGCGAAATATACACCGACGTGGACGGGCTCTACGGCATAGATCCCCGCAAATATCCCACTGCAAAAAAATTAACCACAGCTTCCTACGATTTAGTCATGGAAATGGCCAATCAGGGCAGTAAAATAATGGAGCCCCGCTCTGTTGAAATTGCCAAAAAATATGGCGTTAACCTTTATATCGGACAAAGTTTACAACCTAAACCCCAATACGGAACAATAGTTATGGATAATCAACTCGTACTTGAAGACAAAGTAATATCTGGTATCTCTCTCAATGAGAATGTATGTATGGTAACCCTTCGCGGCATACCTGCAGCTAACATTACCGCTGAAATTTTCAACCTTATCAACAAATATGAGATCAATGTTGATATGATCAACCAAAGTATGGGTGTAAATGACAACCTCGTACTCTCCTTCAGTTGTAACAAAGATGACCTGCATTTAGTGGACAAGATGGCTGCTGAAAATGCCGGGCTATTCGGTAAACTGACCTTGGATAAGCAAATAAATCTCGTGAAATTAAGCCTTGTGGGTGTGGGTATGGCCTCCCATTTCGGTGTGGCTACCCGTGTATTTAACGTGTTGAACAACGTAAATGTGCCCTTCTACCAAATTACCACCTCTGAAATTACCATATCATTAACCGTTGATGCTACCAAACTGGGTGAGGCTATTCCTGCTTTGGCTGCTGAATTTAATCTGTAGATAATGGAACTTTTTTTTGCTAAATACCACGGACTGGGTAACGATTTTATTATCGTTGAACACGAAGAAGTCAATACCCTTGACCTCAAAAAACTCGCTAAAACCCTTTGCAACCGCCATACCGGTATTGGAGCTGATGGACTGATTGTACTCAAACAACGTCCGCTGGAAATGCTCTTTTATAACAGCGATGGAAGTACCGCCCGTATGTGCGGCAACGGCATACGCTGCCTGACCCATTACCTCTACACTTCCGGCTTTGACGGCAGTGAGTTTACCGTAAAAACAGGCGCTGGTGATATACGTGTGGAAATTACTAAAGATGAGCCATTTCTTGCAAAAGTAAACATGGGGCAGCCTGATTTTACACCCGCCAAAGTCCCCGTAATTACTGACTTGCCGGAATTTATTAATCAAACTGTTACCGCCGGGGGACAAAATTTCACCGTTTCTTCCCTCTTTATGGGCACTAATCACACCGTAGTGTTTGTAGATGATATTGCCAAAATTGACGTTGAAAAAATTGGTGTGGAAATCGCTAATAATCCCATTTATCCCGATCAAACCAATGTAAACTTTGTACAGGTAATAAACAATGAAACCCTTGTCGTTCGTACCTACGAACGTGGCGTTGGGCTCACACTTGCCTGTGGTACCGGTTGCTGTGCTGCCGCTGTGATGGCCAATAAACAAGCCCTTACCGCAGACACTGTAAAAGTGGAACTCGCCCTTGGTGCATTGGATATTAACATTACCCCTGATGGCGTATTCATGCAAGGTCCCGCCGTCCGTGTCTACGACGGCAACATATCCCTCGAACATTTGTTGTAACAATAGGGCGCAAAATATTGCATTTGTCTCTAATCTCTTAGTCTCTCATCTCTTATCTCTCTAAACTATGTCACCCGTCACCCGTCACCCGTCACCTTTCACCGGCAGCTACGTCGCCATCGTTACCCCTTTCCACGATGATTTATCTGTGAATTTTTCTAAATTGACCGAATTGGTCGAATGGCACATTGCCCAAGGCACCAACGGCATTGTGGCCTGCGGTACCACCGGCGAGGCTTCTACCCTTGATCCCGCAGAACATTTTGCCGTGGTAAAACACGTGATAGAAACCGTAAAAAAACGCGTTCCTGTTATTGCCGGTGCCGGTTCTAACAACACCATGCACAGCCTTCACCTCTCCGTTGAGGCGGAAAAGCTCGGTGCCGACGGACTGCTGTTGATAACTCCCTATTACAACAAAACCAACGAGGAAGGGCTCTATCGCCATTTCACTACCGTGGCTGATAAGGTAAATATTCCCATTATCCTCTATAATGTGCCCGGCCGCACCGGCATGAGCATATCCATCAATGTCCTTAAGCGATTGGCACAGCACAAAAATATCATAGCCATTAAGGAAGCCAGCGGCAACCTCGACTATGTGCTCAAAATTGCCGCAGAATGTCCCGAATTGGCCATCTTCTCCGGTAACGACAGTCAGGTGCTGCCTGTAATGTCTGTTGGTGGGGTAGGGGTCATCTCTGTAGCCGCCAATGTTTATCCCAAAGTTTTCGCGGATATGTGCCGTTTTTTCCGCGAAGGAAAAATGGCTGAAGCCACCGCTCTGCAGGTGAAATACGCCACCTTTATCGAAAATCTTTTCACTGAAGTGAATCCCATTCCCGTAAAAGAAGCCATGAACCATCTGGGCCACAAGGTAGGCAACTTCCGCCTGCCCCTCTACAATATGTCCGAAAAACCCAAAGCAGCATTGGTGGAGGCGATAAAGGGATTAGAGACAAGAGACTAATAGACACAAGACTATTTGACACAAGAAGATGAAGCATAACTTCAGAGAGTTAATCGTTTGGCAAAAAGCACGAATACTTGTAAAAAATATTTATG
>JAVBSQ010000007.1:0-14543 GCA_031556695.1 Bacteroidales bacterium
GTTTAAGTTGTACTTGTCTTCAATATTTCAAGGATCTCGTTTTTCCCAACCGGTTTATTTCCGAAGGGGCTGCAAAGGTAGACACTTTTTTTAAATCAGCAAAAATATTTTATTGTTTTTTGCAATAAAAATAACAATTTACTGAAAATAACCTATTTAGAAGGTGCATTTTTAAGTGTTTCTATCAGGAATTTCCAACATTTATCCACTGTAGCTACCTCTAATTTCTCATCGGGAGAGTGTGGAAAGCGTATTGTTGGACCACAAGAAACCATATCCAAATTAGGATAAACACCACCCAACAAGCCACACTCCAAGCCCGCGTGTACCGCGCTTACTCGAGGTTCTACACCATATAATTTCTTATAGGTATCTTTCATAGTTACCAATATGGCCGATGAGGGATTAGGTTTCCAGCCCGGATAGCCACCGGTAAACTGCACTTCTGCACCCGCCAAAGCAAATACAGAGCCCATCATGTCAGCTAAATCTTCTTTAGCCGAATCAACGGAACTACGCATTAAACAACTGATGGTAGCCACACCTTTATCCGATTTCACAATGGCTAAATTGGTTGATGTTTCTACAATAGGCAAGCTGTCACTCATGCGCATAACGCCATTGGGACAAGCATACACAGCTTTGATTAGGTTTTTCTGCGCTTTTTCCTCCATCACAACGGTAGCTGTTGCCGGTTCTACCGACATCTTCAAACCTTCATCTGTAGCTGATAATTCTGCTGCTATCAATTTATATAAGCCGTCAATAGCTTGTTTTACCGCTGTAGCCTTTCCAGCAGGCGCTAAAAATATAGCAAACGCTTCGCGCGGGATAGCATTACGCAAACTGCCGCCATCAACAGAAGATAAACGAATACCATGCTCCTTTTCTAAAAGATATAAAGCGCGGAAAAGAATTTTATTAGCATTACCACGGCCCAGCACTATATCCATACCCGAGTGGCCGCCTTTCAATCCGGTAACGCTTAATTTAAAAGCTTCATATCCTGCCGGTGCAGCTTCTGCTTTATATTTAAATGTAAACGTCCCATCCAATCCACCGGCACAACCTACACAAAGGTCACCCTCATCTTCAGTGTCCACATTAATTAAGATATCACCCTTCAAAAGGCCGGGTTTTAACCCGAAAGCGCCGGTCATACCTGTTTCTTCATCCATGGTAAACAAAGCTTCAATGGGACCGTGTTCCAGGTCTTTGGCTTCCAACACCGCCATAGCCATAGCCACGCCTATACCGTTATCTGCCCCCAAAGTGGTTCCTTTAGCTTTCACCCACTCACCGTCAACATAAGCCTCAATAGGGTCTTTCTCAAAGTCATGCACCTTATCACTATTTTTCTGGGGTACCATATCCAAATGGCCTTGCAGGATAATACCTTTACGATTTTCCATACCCTTGGTGGCAGGCTTACGAATAATTACATTACCCACTTCATCTACGATGGTTTCCAAGCCCAAATCCTTACCGAATTTAGCGGTAAATTCGCCGGCTTTTTGTTCATGCTTGGAGGGACGGGGTATTTGTGTTAAAGCATAAAAATGCTTCCATACACGTTCCGGATTTAATGTTGCAATACTCATGATATTATAGTTTATAAAGTTTAAAGTTTATAAAGTTTAAAGAAAGTAAAGGTAGTTATTTTTTAGGAAAAAACAAAAAAAGAGGCCGTCGGAAAAATCCAACGGCCTCACCACAAAACCAAAACTTATAAAAAACTTATTTCACAAAAATCCTGTATTCCCAAGGGCCTAAAGCTATCAATTCATTTAACTCGGGGTGAGTAGTACCCGGGAAATCTACATTATGCATATTATTACTTAGGTTGAATACTGCCACCACGGTATTGCCTTCCACTTTTCGTTCAAAAGATAATACCTCATGAGAAGCAGAGTTCTTAATTTCTTCCAATTTACCGCCGTTAGGCTGGCTATACAAAGCAGGGTTAGATTTACGCAAGTGGTTCAATTCCTGATAAAACTGTGTATAGCCTAAGCTATCGACCCAGTCAATCTGATCTTTTTCAAAGAATTCCAGGCGGCGGTTAAAGCCTGCTTCTTGTCCATTGTAAATAAGCGGCATACCCGGTAATAAGTAAGTCAATACAGCCAAGGGACGGGCAGCTACACCCATACGTTCAAACTCCGTTCCGTTCCATGAATTTTCATCATGATTAGAAGTAAAGATCAAAGGAATAGTTCCTAAAGGGAAACGCATATTCATCAGTCCCAATACATAGCGTATAGAATCTGCATTAGCTTTGCCCTCTGCCACCCTATTCATCATGGCGTGCAAATGCCAGGCATAATACACATCAAAAGCCTTATGCTGCAAAGCCGGTTTCTCCGCCTCGGCCAACATCAACAAATCAGTATTTACGGCTTTCAATTCTTTCACTGCTGCTTCCCAAAAATCAGTAGGTACATTACCCGCCACATCACAACGGAAACCATCAATACCTGTATCTTTTACCCAAAATAACATAGCATCGGTCATAGCGCGGCGCATATCCTTATTCTTATAATTCAATTTAGCAATATCCGTCCAGTCATATTCCACCACAAAATTACCCAAGCTATCAGTCACATACCAGTCTTTATTGCTTGTCCACACCGCATCAGGCGAGGTATGGTTGGCCACCCAGTCAATAATCACTTTCAATCCCAACTCATGCGCTTTGTTCACCATAGCTTTAAAATCATCTATAGTGCCAAACTCCGGATTTACGTCCATATAATCCTTTATAGCATAATAACTGCCTAAAGAACCTTTGCGTTCCGACTCTCCTATAGGATAGAGGGGCATAATCCACAAAATATCCACACCTAACTCCTTTAGGCGGGGCAGGTGTTCCGCAAAAGCGTTGAATGTTCCTTCCGGTGTATATTGGCGAATATTTACCTCATACATGGTAGCATCAGCGCTCCACGAAGGGTGTTTAACCTCACTTTGGCAAGAGGCCAGTAAATAAGAAGCTGCCAACAACAGGCAGTAAAGAATGTACTGGAGTTTCATATGAGTTATGAGTTATGTTTATTTTAATTCAATGAAGAGTGATGAATAGGCTGGTAAGATGGCAAAGTACTGTGTACTATCCTTTTTCAGGTAAGCGCCACCAAAGCCGGCAATGGGGTTCTTCAACGGGTTAGTTATCTCATATTCCATTTCTGTAGCACTAAAATTATGAATAATCATCACGCGTTGTTCATCTTTTTGACGAGTATAAATACTTAAAGCATCAGGCAGAGCAGATGGGAATACATAAGTAAAATCCCCTTCTGCCAAAGCAGGATAGGTATTGCGTAGTTTCAATAAGGCGACATAAACATTATACAGTGATGTCTCATCATCTTGCTGCAACGACAAGGGTGGCACATTAGCATCTATGTTGGTAGATGACACACGCCATTTAGCCCTATAAGTATCCGAAGCTTTTGTTGTCCATAAAAAAGGCTCACGTACATTCGCATCATCGCCATTCTTGAGGTTCCGCATACCAATTTCTTCCCCATAATACATATAAGGTTGCCCGGGTTGGGTGAGCATCACCACTGCTGCCAATTTTGCTTTTGACCAGTTATTTTTCAATATACTCATGGTACGGTCTTCATCATGGTTCGCCAATTTAGGCGTATTCACATAATTGACATTGCTCGCTTTAAACTGTGTCAGGTAAGTTTGTATATCATTGGCATAATACTTCCCTGTACCGGCGTTTATCGCCCAATCCAAGCGCCACCATGAACTGAAATTGAAAAGATGGTCTAAAGCCCTATAATAAATAGCTACCAAATCAGCTTCAGAGAGCACCTCCCCTATCAAATATACATCAGGCTTCATGACCTTTAGGTGGGCGTAAAAAGCCTTCCAAAAATTAATGTTTTTTTGTGAACGTTCTTTTTGGTACATATGCTTAATAGCATCAAGGCGGAAGCCATATACTCCTTTATCTATCCAAAATTGGGCCGCATCATAGATGCTGTCCATAGCCGCTGTACTCTCGGGATTAATATCGGGCATCCAAGACGAGAAGGCCCCATAATATTTATAATTAGTAGTTCCGCTTTCAACGTTATGCCACTCATTAGCGTCATAAGTTTCAACAGACGGAACCTTGTTATTTGCAATGTAAAATTGCACACTGTCACGCGGTGCAAAGAGGAAAAAATTGCGGTAAGGAGAATCCTTACTGCTGCACGCCTTTTTAAACCAGGGGTGCGTTTTGGAGGTATGGTTCACCACCAAATCTAAAATTACTTTTATGCCTAATTGGTTGGCCTTTGCCATCATGACGTCAAAATCGGCCATAGTACCGTATTGCGGGTTGATACCCTTATAATCTTCTACATCATAACCATGGTAAGAAGGCGACGGGTGGATAGGCATCATCCAAATTCCATTTATACCCAGTTCATGTAGATAATCAAGTTTATCGGCCACCCCTTTCAGGTCGCCGTATTTATCATTATTAGAATCGGCAAAAGAACGCACAAATATCTCATAAAACACATCGCCGCGCTTTTCCCCGTCCCAGTTGGCCTGAACAAAAGGCACCTTACCCGTAGGATCATCATCGTCTGATGAATTGTTTTTTTTATCACAATTCCACAGCAATAAAGCAGCGAATGATAAGAGAAGTATTTTTTTCATAAAAATTGAATAAAGAAAAAAAGAAAAAGAGTGGGCGGCGCTGCCACCCACTCTTCCTTTATAAATTACTGAATAGATCCGGTATTGTTAGAATAGTCCAAAGAAACCTGTTGGCCGGCGAGCACCGGTACCGCAGCCTGGTCACCACCATTACCACGGTATTCAATCTTACCGTTAAAGATGTTGAACTCCATCTTCCACCAATCAAGAGAGGCAGACAAAGAGCAACGGCCGTACATACGCAAGTTTCCGGCATTAAGGGTAGTAGCTTGCAGCTTGGAACCATTTACAGTAAACTTGTCGGCTGGCGTATCATTGCCCCAAGCACCCGGGTCGCTGGAAGCAGGACCGGTCAGGTACACGTTGGCAGGACCTGCATAAATCTGATTCGTTAACAGGTCTACATAGAGCAGGTAAACACCGTCGGTAGCTATAGAAATATTAGCCCCCCCTTTGGCATATACATAGTCGACAGCATCGCCGTCCTTACCAAAGTCACCACTCCACTCTTTTACCGGGCAAAACTTGAATTCAGTACCGGCGGTAAAGTAAGTAATGGTCCAGAAGGCGTTGGGCGTACCGTTCACCGGGGTCATGGTAATTACTTTATCGCTACTCCATTCCCAGGAAGCAAAGCTACCTATGACATACATATTTGCAGGATAGTCAGGTTGATCAGAGCTACCGGTTTTAACCAAGGCGCCGGCTACAAAGCCCAAGCCTTTTACCCATTGGATACCTACGGTATATTTTCCTTTCTCAGTAGCTGTGAAAATATAGTCGGCACCACCCGGTTCCAAGGTTGCGGTAATCGTACTGCTGCCGGACCAGGAACCGCCGAAGTTGGTATTCACCCGCACAGTAGAAGTAGCAAGGGTATCGTCTACCCCTATTTTCCAACCGCCGCCATAGGCAAACTTGAATTTACCGGCATTGATTTCCAGGTTCTGGATACCGAAGGAAGTGTAGTTGTTGATCGCTGTAAATTCGGTAAAGCCCCAGCTGTTTAAGTCGCCACGGATACCCCAGTTGGCTTTGGCCACCAAGATACGTTGCAACTCTGAATCATAAATAACATGGTACATACCGGCTTCAGTAATGTTAATAGAAACACCTTCAGTGGGAGTAAAATAGCGTACCGGTGTCTTGGGCTGATCACCCACACCACTCCCATTATAGGTATAAATCAAGGTGCCGCCCATATTTACGGTATTTTTCCCTTCTACTTTTTTCAGTTGGATAGTACCCACCGTAAGGGGAGCATAGATTTCATACAATGTTGCACGAATAGCCTTAGGATCAGCCGCTTCGTTTTCTGTAACATGCAACATACCGGCCAATTCTGCTGTTGCAAAAGGTGAAGCCTCTCCAATCAGATAAATACCATCTTCCACGATAGGATCCGGATCACCTCCGTTGTCATCCTTCTTACAGGAAATGGCTAACAAGGCTGCTAAGAATAGCAGCGAAAGCATTTTAATTGTTTGTTTCATAATCATTAATATTAAAGGTTAATTAATTTAATCAATTGGGGCTGTTAATAAATTGGGATTCTTGTCGGTTTGTTCCTTCGGTATCACAAATATTAATTCATTGGCTACAGGTACTATATTTTTTTGATCGGGCCAACGGGTACTGTTCACGCCAACAAATTTACCAAAGCGAATCAAGTCCTGACGGCGATGGCCTTCCCAAAACATTTCACGGGCGCGCTCATCTAAAATTTGAGCCAAGGTAACACCGCTAAAAGTTGATACGCCGGCACGTTGACGTACCTGGTTAATATAGCTGTCGCCATTTTTGCCTTGGCGCACCATGGCTTCTGCCTTCATCATCAAAATATCAGCATAGCGGAAGATTGGAAAATCATTACTGAGATCCTGCCCTGCGCCCATCTTCACTTCAAATTTGCAGGCACGGATACCTGAGCAACGAATCTGCTGAACTGTTTGATTAGACGGAGTCATAAACAATGCCGGAATATCTTTAGTGAAATTCACTACTTGCTTTGTTTCTCCATCAATCATAGGTGTACCGTCAGCCTTAGTCTGTGGTCCTGCCAAAAAATACCCTGCCTTACGGGAATCAGCATCCTCATAGCGATCATAATGTTCACTAATTACAGCAAAACCATTCCACGGAGCCACCGACATATCATATTTTTCATTGAAATTATAATGCAAGGTGCGCATGTGCAAGCAAAAATTCTTCTTCAGATTCTCATCAAAGCCAATGGTGAAAATGTTTTCAGGACTGGCTTCATTCGCTGTTTTAAAAGGTGCCAACACATCGCTCTCCAAAGTATAGCCAAGAGCAATCACGCTATCACAGGCAGCCTCCGCCTTTGCCCATTGGGCGGTACCGGTATACACTTCAGCATTCAAATACAATTTAGCCAGAAGAGAGAAGGCCATACCACGGTTTACCGCTGTTTTGCTGCCCTGCCCTGCCGGTATATAAGGTATAGATTCCTCTATTTCCTTTACCAGGTTATTGAATATTGTAGCCCGTTTGGTTTTATACGGTTGCGAAGGAGCATTTTTAAAAGAGGTTAGGTAAGGTACATCTCCAAAATTATCTATAGCACAATAGTAATAATAAGCCCGAATAATTTTCAACTTAGCTATAGTCAACTGTATGGTAGGATTGTCTGAGTTAGGGTCAAACATATCTGCAATTTTATTACAGGCAGCAATAGCTTCAAAATAATTAGGCCACATCTGCTTCAGGGCCTCTGTTTCATTATTCCATTCGTGTGTTTGTAAAACGCGCCATTTACCACCATCATCCCAGTCTTCGTGACGAGTGGGAGCCACCACGCCATCAGCTGTAATTTCCTGTGCAAACCACCAGCCGGCCCAGTCAACCCAGCCTTCCAGCTTGTTATAAGCCGGCAATAAAATTAGTGCGGCTTGTTGTTCATTTTCCGGATAAATAGATTCCGGAATTTCGGAATACAAGGTCTCATCGAGGTTGGTACAAGCCGTCACCCCCCACGTCAGCATACCTGCTATTCCTATAATTGAAAGTAATTTTTTCATATCTACTTGTCTTTTTTACATTAGAATTGTAACTGAACACCAAAGAGGAAGGTACGTACCTTAGGATATACATTATAGTTTTCAACACCATAGCTTAAACCATTGTATGACACTTCCGGGTCTAGGCCTGAATAGCCGGTGATAGTCAAAAGGTTATTACCGGTAACATAAACGCGGGCCTTTTGAATATATTTATTGGCCTTGAAGGGAATAGTGTAGCCAATGGTGATATCATCTAAACGTAAGAAAGTAGCATCTTCCAAATAATAATCACTGGGATTAGGGCTGGAGCTCACACCTTGCTTAGCTAGCTCTAAAGCTTTGTTAGTTCCATTGAGAGAAGGAAATACGAATGGATTGCCAAAATACATTTCCGTACCGTTGAATACCTTATGCCCCACTACAGCACGCAAAGAAAAACTGGCATCAAAATCCTTCAGGAAGGTAAAGTAGTTAGACCAACCCACTTCAAACATAGGCTGAGCAGATCCTGCATTATAACGTTGCGCCTTGGTAATATCACGGGTAACGCCGCCAGCCGCTGTTTTATAAAGGAATACACCGTCTTGTGAGAACCCTGCAAATTCGGGCAACCAAAAAGTTCCCAAAGATTCGCCTTCACGTATTATTTGGGTATAAGCCTCACCGCCTACCATACCACGACCACTTACACCACCTTCGTGGCGGTTATTGGTCCAGCCATATTTACCATCAGATGAACTAAGGGATACCAGGGTTTGCTTGTTGGTGGAGAATACAAAGTTTGTATTCCAGGTAAAATCAGTTTTGTTAAAAATCCAAGCCTGAATAGTAGCCTCAAAACCCATATTATCAATAGTACCGCCATTAGCAAAAGTTTTACCATATTGATTAGGAGGCGTAGGCACATCGTATTCAGCCAAAAGGTCTTGTGTACGTTTCAAATAAAACTCCAATGAACCGGAAATTCTATTTTCCAGAAAACCAAAATCCACCCCAAAGTTACATTCTATATTCTCTTCCCATTTCAAGTCGGGATTAGGATTACGGTTACCTTGCAATACTACCACTGTTTCACCTGTTTCGGGATCGGTAGTAGTGCCTGTAACAGCGTATGTAGTTAAAGACATGTAAGGATCAATATTTTGATTACCTGTTTTACCTGCACCGGCGCGGACTTTAAGGCTGCTCAACCAGTTAATATCCGACATAAATTCTTCTTTACTGATGTTCCAAGCCAAAGAAGCAGAAGGGAAAAAGCCCCATTTATGATTATCGCCAAATTTAGACGAACCGTCATTACGTACGGTAGCCGTAATATAGTAACGTGAGTCGTAGTTATAAGCCACACGGCCAAAGAAAGAAATTAAATTCCACTGCTTGCGGTAAGAACTAATGTCTCCGGGGTTCACCACCGTCAACACACCTAAATTATCATAGCCTACATAATCTGATTGCGACTTTTTACCTTGGGCATTAAAACCGTTGCTTATGTCATTTTCATAAGAGTAACCGGCCACCGCATTAACGGTATGCTTGCCAAAAATCTGATCGTAAGACAGGGTCAACTCCGTAACGGCTGAGGAATAAGAATCATAAGTGCGTTGTGATTGGCGATCATTACCGGAAGCGCCTATGGCACTTACTGTAGTGGGGATATAATAACCGTTATCTCCTTTGTTGTTAATATAAGCCGTATTAATCCCTGCTTTCAAGCCATTCCAAATATCAAATTTTGCATTAATATTGGCACGTACATTCAACTGGTCGCGGTCATTCTGCACCTGATCAAGCAAAGATACAGGATTATAATATTGGAAACCGCGAGTTGATTCATAATAAGTACCATCTGCATTATATACGGGATCGGTAGGGTTACGCTGAAAAGCCTGGTATAACACATCACGCGGACCATTACCGCCATATTCTACCCAATGTTTTTGTTCGGTAGCTGCAGACAAGCCTGCTTCAATGTGCAAGCGGTTATCAATGGCATTATGCACCACATTAATCAAAGCTGTACCCCATTGTTTAGAGGAGTTTTTAATTACGCCTTGAAAGTCATTGAACGTACCCGACACACGGTATCCGGTTTTACTGTTACCACCGCTAAGCGCCACATTTTGGGTAGTTGTTATACCTGTGCGGAAAATCTCATCTTGCCAATCGGTATTACCACCGCCATCAATAAAATTACTACCATATTTTCCTTGTGCATACGCCCTGTATTCATCTGCGCTCAACAAGTCAATTCTTTTGGCCACCACATTTATACCCACATTACTATTCACTTCCAGGGTAGATTGGAATTTATCGCTGGCTTCCAGTATCAAGCCTTTCTTAGTGGTAATAATAATAACCCCATTGGCTCCTCGGGTTCCGTAGATGGAAGTCGAAGAAGCATCTTTAAGTACTGAGTAAGATTCAATATCACCCGGAGCAATGGAGTTAGGATCAGCACCAGGAACACCATCAATCACATACAAGGGATCAGTGCCTGACGACAGACCGGCCTGTCCACGGATTTTCACACTGAACCCGGCATTAGGGTCAGCACCATTCTTTGACACCACAACCCCAGCTGCTTTTCCTTGCATGGACTGAATTGTAGAAGTCATGTTACCATGCACCAATTCTTTAGAAGTTACACTGGCCACTGCACCTGTTTTATCTTCTTTTTTCATGGTGCCGTAGCCAATCACTACCACCTCATCTAAAAGGCGGGTGTCTTCCTCCAAGATAATAGGTGAAGTTACCGCAGAAGCCAATAATTCTACTTTTTTATAACCTATATAGTCAAACTGCAATATAGCAGATGAAGATACAGAAATAGTAAAATTACCGCTCATATCCACGGGGGCAGTGTTGTTGGTGCCTTTTTCCACCACCAAAGCTCCAATCATCGGTTCTCCTTGAGTGTCCATCACTTTTCCGGAGACAGTGATTTTTTGCTGCGCCATCGCCACACTACCTATCAGTAGGAGGGATAACATCAGTGAAAATAATCTTTTCATAATTAATATTTTAGGTTAAATTAGTTTTTTATGCTGATTTGACTATATAGGTCAAATAGTATTATTTTTATTAAACTTACAATCAACCACTTCCCCTCTGAAATTCACTTTAAACGACAGGCTTTTCCAGTGTTTGGGAAGTTTGGGGTTAAAGGTTAATTTACCGTCTTTCACACGCATACCGGCAAAACCCTGTATCACAGCCAACCATGAACCGGCCATACTGGTTATATGTAATCCCTCATTCACCTCTTTATTATAATCATCAAGGTCAAGTCGGGAAGTGCGCAGGTACATTTCATAGGCCTTGTCCATATCACCTATTTTGGCAGCTAAAATAGCGTGCACACAAGGCGAGAGGGAAGATTCATGCACGGTGCGTTCTTCATAAAAATGAAAATTACGGCGGATAGTCTCCATATCGAAATCTTCTTCAAAAAAGTAGATCCCTTGCAACACGTCAGCCTGCTTGATGAAGCAAGAGCGCAGAATACGGTCCCAGCTCCACTTTTGGTTCAAAGGGCGTTGTGCGGGGTCTAGATCCTTAACCAAAATTTGTTCCTTATCTAAATAGCCATCTTGCTGAAGGAAGATACCTTTTTGTTTATCTTCGGGGAAATGCATCTTGCTCACAATATCTGTCCACTGCGCCCATTCATTCAGCTCATCAAAATGTGTTTTTTTGATGGCCTCAGCATAGTAACCGGCGTGGTTATTTTTAACCCACTCCATGCTTTCTTTGGCATAACGCAAACACCAACAGGCAATATAATTCGTATACCAGTTGTTATTGACGTTATTTTCATATTCGTTAGGGCCGGTAACGCCCAACATAACGTATTTATTGCGCTCTTCACTCCAGGTGATGCGCTGTGCCCAAAAACGGGCTATGCCCATCAGCACCTCCATACCTCCGGCGGCTAAATAAGAGCGGTCACCGGTATAGCGCACATAGTTATATATAGCATAAGCAATAGCGCCGTTACGGTGTATTTCTTCAAAAGTGATTTCCCACTCGTTGTGGCACTCTTCACCGTTCATGGTCACCATCGGGTATAGTGCGGCACCATCAGTAAAGCCTAATTTATGAGCGTTTTCAATAGCCTTTGGCAACTGAATGTAACGATAGCGGAGAAGTTCACGCGCCACACCCTCCCCTACCGTTGCCAGGTAGAAGGGACTACAGTCAGCCTCGGTATCCCAATACGTGCTGCCGCCATATTTTTCGCCGGTGAAACCCTTAGGGCCTACATTGAGCCGGGTGTCTTTACCGGTATAAGTTTGCAGCAATTGGAAAATACAAAAACGAATACCTTGTTGCGCCTCATCATCGCCCTCAATTTCCACATCACAATGTGCCCACTTGCCAAGCCAAGCCTGATACTGTTCAGCCAATAAGGCTGTAAAGCCTGCTTTTTGTGCCTCATCGGCCACTTGTTGAGCTGCCGCAGTCAATTTGGCGGGTGTGTGGTTAAGCGATGAGGTAACTGCGGTATATTTATAAAGTGCTATTTTATCTTCTTTTTTTGCTTTCACCTTTACAGAAGCGCCTACCCATGCCTGTTTTTCAACAGGAGTAAAAGTCTCAACAGCAGGTTGGCCGTTAATATGCAAGCTATAGTTGCTATACCAGCACACGGAGAAATCGGTTTTGCGGGTACGCATGCTTACGTGCGCGGCTTGTGGGGTAACAGACTGCTCCACAAAATCCCAGAAATTTTCATCGTAATTGGCATCTTCATTTCTCACATCTGCGTTGGTGTAGGGCAGCAGTTCTACTTCCGCATCACCACTCAGCAATTGCACATTATAGCTTATAGCGCCTAACTCTGTGCGTACCATACTCACAAAACGAACGGCTTCCACCGCTACTTTAATACCATTGGACATTTCTACAGTAAAACGGCGGGTAAGTATGCCGTGCTGCATATCCAATTCCTTGTAATAATCAATGACCTTGGCGGTGTGAAGGTCAAGAATAACACCATTTATTTTAACTTCAATGCCAATCCAAAATGCAGAATTCAACACCTTGGCAAAATATTCGGGATAACCATTTTTCCACCAGCCTACGCGGGTTTTGTCGGGATAATAAACCCCTCCAATATAACTTCCGGGTAAGGTAGCGCCGGTATATGTTTCTTCAAAATTAGCCCTTTGTCCCATAATGCCGTTACCAATACTGAAAAGGCTTTCAGTTGCTTTAACACGATTTTCATCAAAACGGGTTTCGATGATCTTCCAGGGATGGATTTGTATATGCTGATTCATAAAAGCGAGATTAAGAGATTAGGGGATTAGGGGATTCTAATCGTTCACACAAATTTAGCCATTGAAGATTTTCAAAACCGGGAATTATAAGGTTGGCCTTGTGGAGTATGGCGGGATCGCCCACGCCCACGTTTTTCATGCCGGCACGGCGGGCAGCCTCAATACCGGCCGCAGCATCTTCAAACACCACACACTGTTCAGGGTTCAATTGCAATGTTTTAGCTCCCAACAAGAATACTTCGGGATCGGGCTTGGCGTTGCTCACCTTATTACCATCAATGATAGCATCAAAGAAAGAGGTGATATTCACACGTTCCAAGATGATACCGGCATTTTTACTGGCTGAGCCCAAGGCTATTTTAATTCCTTGCGTTTTCAACTGCTGAAGAAAATCAATAACGCCGGGAAGAATTTCGTCCGGAGTCATTTTTGATATATACTCCAAATACCATTGGTTTTTCTTGTCAGCCATGGCCAATTTTGTACGGTCACCAAGGTTATTAATCTTTCCCACTTCCAACAATATATCCAGGGAGGCCATACGGCTCACTCCTTTCAGGCGTTCATTATTTTGCACAGAGAAATAGAAGCCCAGCTCCTCTGCCAGTCTTTTCCATGCAAGATAATGGTATTTTGCCGTATCTACCAGCACGCCATCTAAATCAAATAAACAGGCCTTAATCATTTACAAATACAGGGTTACAGAGTTACAGAGTTACAGAGTTACAGGGTTACGAGTGACGGGTGACGAGTCTTTTACAAAAACAACGGCTAATGCTGCGATGATGAAGGAAAGGCCGGCAGCCCAAAACATCAGTGTAGCATCTTTATTAAATAAATCTTTCAATAACAGTCCACCTAATAAGCCTGCCGCAATTTGCGGAATAGTGATGGTAGCATTAAACAAACCCATATAAACACCCATTTTTCCGGCAGGCAGTGAGGCGGAAAGAATAGCATAAGGCATGGCCAAAATAGATGCCCATGCAATACCCAAGCCCACCATTGATATAATAAGGCCATATTGATTATGTACAAAAAACATGGAAATAACACCTATACCTCCCGCCATTAGTGAGGCCATATAAATCATTTTGCGACCATATTTTTTAGCTAACTTAGGTATCAACAATGAATACAAAGCAGCAAAAAGGCTGTAAGCAGCAAAAATTACCCCTACCCAATTACCGGCTTCATTGTAAGCCGCCGATAATGGATCTTGCGTATGCCATATATTATCCGCTATACCGGCGGTAGTATATACCCATATTAAAAAGAGGCCAAACCAGGAAAAAAACTGTACTACAGACAATTCCCACATGGTGGCAGGTATATTTTTCAGCAAGGACCAAAACGAACTTTTTTCTTGTTGCTGTGTTTCAACCACAGGGTGGTATTCAGCATATTCCTTCGGCGCATATTCTTTGGTGGTAAAAGAAGTCCAAAGCACACTCAACAACAACAATCCACCACCTATATAAAAGGACCATATTACAGACGGCGCTACTTTTTCCACACCTGCCATAGGCTCGTTACGTATACCCCACCATGTAAGCAGGAAGGGTAAGAG
>JAVBSQ010000049.1:0-8755 GCA_031556695.1 Bacteroidales bacterium
GAGTATTATAGAACAGCTAATCACCATTGTTAATTCCATCCTCACAAACGAAGATAAGGAATTTCTTATCAGTTTTGAAGAAGGCGGCCCACAGTGGGATAATTCAGGATACAACCATTTCAAAGATTTTCCATCCATTCAATGGAAGCTACTTAATATAAACAAGCTGAAAACTCAAAATCCAGCCAAGCACAAGCAGGAGATAGAGCGGTTGAGAGATTATTTTTTTCTATAATCTTTCTACTCAAACCTCATCATCTCCGCCATCTGCAAGAAATAATCAGTAGACCATATATCCAATACTGACCGGTTCTTGATAAACGGGCGTATATCGGCTTTTACCAAATTCATATCTGTTTTAGCTATTTTTTCTTTCAGTAAAGCCTTAAAAGACTCTTTTGTCAGCGAATCTTGCAGCACCGCTCCCGACTGATAGCTCCGTTCGCAAAAATGTTTGAAATCCAAAGCTACATTATTTCGAACATACCATTCAAAATCATACCAGTCACGGCCTTTAACACGGTTCTTCCAACCGCGGAACAACAAGGCATGCATTTTACCGGCATACAAATCGGGCAAAATATAACAACGCGTCATAAAAGAAAAAGGCAACATCAACAGCTTAAACTCCGTATAAAAACCTAATGGAGGATTAACATCCACTTCCATCTTTATTTTTACGCTTCGCTCCGTTGTGAATTGCAAATCATATATAGCAGTATCATCTTTCAAAAACGCAGATTCAATATTAGTCTGCGTCTTCTTTTCTTTCCGGTTAATGACGACTTCCCGGCCCAATGCTTTAAACTCTGAAACAATAGCATCAAAATAGGGCTCAAACTTAAATCCGGCATCCGGTTGGAGTAATGAAAAATCCATATCTTCCGAGAAACGCTCCACTCCATGAAATATCCGTAAACAAGTACCTCCATAAAAAGCGGCCTTATCAAAGAAGCCACTATTGTAAAATCCGGCTAACGCTACTTGCTGCATAACCTCATGCAAAGCATTGGTATAATCGTTATTTGTTTTGATGTCATAGCGCGACATCATTTGGTCAAACACATTCATGATTGCAGAAAATTACAGAGTTGTCTTAATTCATTCTTTTTCTTTATAGCGGTTGCAATGCACTGTTCTACTATAGTTATATCCATTGCTTCAAGCGAAGCTATATCTATCCGTAAATCTTCCAGCAAATATTCCCGCATAGCCTTTACCGACTGTAACCTCAACCGCTTCGAGGCTACAATCATATCACATAAAGCCTTTTCAGGGGAAGCAATCAAGTAAGCATACTTACCATTCACAATATTACTCCTGACCCCTATGCTAAAATAGTCCGGATCCGTCTGCACATATTCAAATACGCCTAGTTCATTAGAAAATGTTCTACCCCGCTTCATAGTAGCTGAGCGCACTGTATACACCCGCTCCGGAATAATGCCCCAAAAAGCCAACGCCGTTTCAAAAGAAACATATGATGGTGTGTACAGATGATTAGCAATCAGTTCCAGCGACAAAGGTTGTCCGGCTACTTCAGGAGAAAGGACAAACAAGCCCTTCTTTAGACGTAACATTTCTCCCTGATTCACCATACGGGCAACCTTATCTTTTGGCGACTTATACTGTCCAAAAGTCGATAACAGCACCGCTGAATCAAAAGGTACAACCCCTATATTCAAAGACTTATCCATAAAAAGCTTCTGTTTAGAATACAAATATAGCAATTTTTACATAAATAATCAAATAAATATCGAAAATATATGTAAAAATAGATAAAATTATTTAACAATATACATATCATATTGTACCCCATTTGTACCCCCTTTAGCTATAACCTATTTATAATAAGCCTACTTTACTTTTTGCATCGGCAAATAGCCTCCCCTTATTGTACCAAAAACAATATCTCACAAGCAGTAAAACCCTTTATTTATCACACTTTAAAGAAAATACTTATTGTACTTATTACAATATTTAACTAATTATTTTTTAGCTATTTATAAATATTAATTGTATATTTGCCTACGTAAGTTTAACCTCTTATTTTTAGGTATGAAAAACAACCCGTACACAGAATTTATGCAAACTTCCGTTTCGGTGGATTGTGTGGTGCTGGGGTTCGAAAACAACCGTTTGCATGTGTTACTGGTGGAGCGAAATACACCTACCCCTAATAGCAAAGATCTAAAACTCCCCGGTAGTTTACTTTTTCAACAAGAAGATGCTGACAAAGCTGCACACAGAGTGCTGAGCGAACTTACCGGTATCAAAAAAATGGCCTTAAAACAATTCAAAGCTTTTACCTCTCCACAACGAACAGCCAATCCCGATGATATGGCATGGTTACAAGTGGCATATCATAAGAAAATCAATAGGCTAATAACCATCGCTTATATTTCACTTTGCAAGATTGACCGCAAATTAAATAATGTTTCAAAGTATAAAACTGTTTGTTGGTCCCCATTGAATAATTTGCCACAAATGCCTTTTGACCATAACCAAATAGTGAGCGAAGCCTTAAACGAAGTCCGCACGTGGGTAGACCTTGACCCTGCTATCATTTTTGAATTATTACCTGCTAAATTTACCGCAGCTGAATTACGTCTGCTATTTGAAACTATTTATGGTAAAAAATATGATGTGCGTAATTTTCATAAAAAGATAATAGCCATGCCATACCTCCTTCCGCTGGAAGAAAAACAAGAAGGCGTGGCGCACAGATCTGCACGATATTATAAATTCGACAAAACTGTTTATAAAAAATCAAGAGGATATTAATATGTATTTACTGGGGTACGACATAGGTAGTTCATCTGTCAAAGCATGCTTAGTTGAAGTATCAACAGGGAAAATCATTGCTTCCGATTATTTCCCGAAGACAGAAATGGACATCATCGCACACAAAGCCGGATGGGCGGAACAAGAACCGGAAAGCTGGTGGGAAAATCTAAAATTAGCACATCAATCAGTCCTTAAAAAAGTAAATATACAGGGCGAAGATATTAAAGCCATCGGCATCTCCTGGCAAATGCACGGCTTGGTTTTGGTGGATAAGAACCAAGAAGTTCTGCGCCCTTCCATTATTTGGTGCGACAGTCGTGCCGTGCCTTACGGAGAAAAAGCATTGGCAGTCATCGGTAAAGAAAAATGCTTATCGCACCTGCTTAATTCCCCCGGAAATTTCACCGCAGCCAAATTAGCCTGGGTGAAAGAAAACGAACCGGAAATTTACGGAAAAATAGATAAAATAATGCTCCCCGGAGATTATATCGGCATGAAGCTAACAGGAAGTGCCGTTACCACCGTTGAGGGACTTTCAGAAGGAATTTTATGGGACTTTAAAGAGAATAAACTGTCGGACGAGGTAATGAATTATTTTGGATTCGGCCGAAGCCTAATTCCACCGGTAAAACCTACCTTTGGTGTACAAGGCAATGTTTCATCTGTTGCCGCCAAAGAACTTGGACTAAAAGAAGGAACCCCTGTTACTTATCGTGCCGGTGACCAACCCAACAATGCAGCTTCGCTCAGCGTATTTAATCCGGGCGAAATTGCCTCCACCGCAGGCACTTCAGGCGTTGTATATGGTGTGCTCGGCAACGTCAACTACGACCCTAAATCAAGGGTTAACACCTTTGCACACGTCAACCACACCGCCGAACTTACCCGCTTGGGCGTACTGCTCTGCATCAACGGCACCGGCATCTTAAATTCATGGATAAAGAAAAATGTAGCGGGTGAAAATATTTCATACGACGACATGAACTCATTAGCTGCAAAATCACCTATCGGAAGCAAGGGTATCTCCATCATCCCCTTTGGAAACGGTGCTGAGCGTATATTGGAAAATAAAGAAACAGGTTGTTCATTCCACGGCATTAATTTTAATACCCATAGCAAAAACGACATTATTCGTGCCGCACAAGAAGGTATTGTATTTTCCTTTCAATATGGAATGGAGATAATGCAGGAAATGGGCATGGATATCCGTATTATTCGCGCCGGAAATACCAACATGTTCCTTAGTCCTATTTTCCGGCAAACACTAGCCGGCATAAGCGGAGCCACCATTGAATTATATGATACCGACGGGGCGGCCGGAGCAGCCAAAGCCGCCGGGATAGGTGCAGGCATTTATGCTTCAAATAAAGAGGCATTCGCTTCACTGGAGAAATTAGCCACCATCGAGCCTGATGTAAATAAAAAAGAAGCTTATCAGGAAGCATATTTGAAATGGAAGTCGCATATTTTGTAAAATTATAAAAAACAATATCATGAATATCTTAAAAGGAAACAAAGAATTTTTTCCGCAAGTAGGAAAAATTAATTTTGAAGGAATTAACAGCAAAAAAACACTGGCTTTCCGCTGGTACGATGAAAACCGGATTGTTATGGGTAAACCAATGAAAGATTGGTTCCGTTTCTCAATGGCGTATTGGCACACCCTTTGCGCCGAAGGCGGCGATCCTTTTGGTAGCAGTACTAAAGCATTTCCCTGGAATGAAGGCAGCGATGCTATTACCCGCGCAAAATATAAAATGGATGCCGCTTTTGAGTTTATGACTAAAATAGGTATCTCCTATTATTGTTTCCACGACATTGATTTGGTTGATGAGGGAAAATCATTAGCTGAGTACGAAAGCAATTTGGCCGAAATTGTAGCCTACGCCAAAGAAAAACAAGCCGCTTCAGGCATAAAACTACTTTGGGGAACCGCCAATGTATTCAGCAATGCACGTTACATGAACGGAGCTGCCACCAATCCTAATTTTGATGCTGTAGCTTTTGCCGGTGCGCAAATCAAAAATGCCATTGATGCTACCATTGCCCTGGGTGGCGAAAACTATGTGTTTTGGGGCGGTCGCGAAGGCTACATGAGCCTCCTCAACACAAACATGAAACGTGAAAAGGAACACCTCGCCATGATGCTCACTATGGCGCGCGACTACGCCCGCAAACAAGGTTTCAAGGGCACCTTCCTCATTGAACCGAAACCCATGGAACCCACTAAACATCAATATGACGTGGATACCGAAACAGTTATCGGATTCTTGCGCCACTTCGGCCTGGATAAAGATTTTAAGGTAAATATAGAAGTAAATCACGCTACCTTAGCCGGACACACTTTCGAACACGAGCTGCAAGCCGCAGTGGACGCCGGTATGCTCGGTTCTATTGATGCCAACCGTGGCGATTATCAAAACGGCTGGGACACCGACCAATTTCCTATTGACTTATATGAACTTACACAAGCCATGCTGGTTATTTTAGAGGGTGGCGGTTTAGGCACAGGCGGTACCAATTTTGATGCAAAAACACGCCGTAATTCAACTGACTTAGAAGACATCTTCATTGCACACATTGCCGGCATGGACGCCTTTGCCCGCGCACTGGTAACGGCCGCGGATATTTTGGAAAAATCAGATTACAAGAAAATGCGCAAAACTCGTTATGCCTCGTTTGATAATGGTGCAGGCAATGATTTTGAAAAAGGAAAATTATCTTTGGAAGATTTACGAAATATTGCAGCCAAAAGCAATGAACCTGCACAAATAAGCGGTAAACAGGAATTATACGAAGCCATTATTAACATGTATATCTAAAACCTATGAATAAAAACTATAACATTGGATATATTTTTGGCATCACGCTGGTAGCCACACTGGGCGGACTGCTCTTTGGATACGACACAGCCGTTATTTCCGGCGTCGAAAAATCCATTCAGGCATTCCTTATTCATCCGCTCGGATTAAGTTCATTTGTGCATGGAGCCACCGTGTCAAGCGCTTTAATAGGCTGCATTATAGGAGGAGCTATTTCGGGATTGATCTCTAATCGCTTCGGCAGAAAAAATTCCTTGCTAATAGCTGCCATTTTGTTTTTCATATCAGCCTTAGGTTCTGCCTATCCCGAAACACTATTCTTTACCCGAAGTGAACCCTCTATGGGTTTGCTGCTTTTATTCAACTTCTACCGGATAATTGGCGGTATCGGCGTAGGTCTAGCATCCGCTGTTTGTCCCATGTATATTGGTGAAATTGCTCCTGCCAACATTCGTGGCCGCCTCGTTTCCTTCAATCAGTTTGCCATTATTTTCGGTATGCTGGTGGTTTACTTTGTAAACTGGGGCATTGCCAAGGGGCAATCCATTGAATGGATTAACGCTATTGGCTGGCGATATATGTTTGCCTCCGAAGCCATTCCGGCCGGACTATTTGGAATTTTAGTGCTTTTTGTACCGGAAACACCACGCTATTTAGCCCTAACCCATAAAGACGAGAAAGCATTATCCGTTCTTCAAAAAATAAACGGAAACAAAGAAAAAGCCCACCAAATCTTAAGCGAGATAAAAGCTACCGTAGTTGAAACCAGCAAATCAAACATTTTAGCCTACGGGAAAATCGTAATCGTTATAGGCATTCTTCTATCTGTTTTCCAGCAATTTGTTGGCATAAACGTGGCCTTATACTATGCACCGCGCATATTTGAAAGCATGGGCGCAGCCAAAGACGCTTCCATGTTGCAAACCATTATCATGGGCTTGGTCAATGTTATTTTCACAGTTATCGCCATCCTCACTGTGGACAAATGGGGACGTAAACCCTTGCTTATTGTGGGTTCCATAGGCATGGCTATTGGCATGTTTGCCATCTCCGCACTCTCGTTCAACAACATTATCGGCATTAGCACCCTGGTGTTCATTATCATCTATACCGCTTCGTTTATGATGTCGTGGGGGCCAATTTGTTGGGTTTTAATTTCCGAAATTTTCCCAAACAAAATCAGGGGACAAGCCGTTGCCATAGCTGTAGCTGCGCAATGGGGTGCCAACTATTTAATTTCTTCCACCTACCCTCCCATGATGGAATTTAGCGGCGGCATGACTTACGCTTTCTACGGTGCTATGGCTGTACTCTCAGCCCTGTTCGTATGGAAAATGGTCCCTGAAACTAAGGGCAAAACCTTAGAGGAAATGGAACATATTTGGAAAAAATAAGTGTAAAGAAAAGCGGAAATCCGTTTATTCAAAAGACTTATTCATAAAAAGCCTGCTTTTATAATAAAAATCATAGTAATTTTTGCATAAATAATCAGCCATTTATGTAGTTACAAACACACAAACGATGAAATTTTTTAAATCTTTTCTTGCTCCGGTAGTTATTGCACTAATATTAGTTAGCTGTAATAATGCTTCCGCTCCTATCACTATTTACAACAATGCAAACATTTACACCTGCGAAGATGATATGCCACACGCAGAAGCCCTCGTTGTGCAAGAGTGTAAAATACTATATGTAGGTGATAGCGAGGGGGCAAAAAAGTATGAAAGAAGTAACAGTACGGTAGTCAACATGCAAGGAAAAACTATCCTGCCCGGATTGGTAGAAAGCCATATACACCCCGCAATGGCCGGATTCTTAAAATCTGCCGGTGTGCTGGAACTAGGTGATGTAACTGTACCTGAAATAAAAGCTATCCTAAAAAAATATCTGAAAGAAAAACCCGATGTCAAACATATTCTTGGAATGGGATATGATCTCAACACCTTAGGACTTCCCAAAGGGAAAATTCCAACATCTAAAGATCTAGACGAAATATCTACTGAAATTCCTATACTGTTATTAGACGAAGGGCTGCACTCCTCTTGGGCCAACAGTAAAGCACTGGAGATAGCAAAGGTAGATGAAAACATGCCGGATCCTACTCCCGGAGTAGATGTTTTTGTACGCCACAAAGAAAACAACAAACCCACCGGGTATATTTATGAAAAAGCCTTTTTAACCATACTTAAGGCACTCCCTATTAACAACGTAGACACTGTTGCCCGGGGAATATCCGACCTGCTCCATATATTTTCAAAAATGGGATTAACAGCTATATTTGATGCCGGTGGCTTCTTCGATATTGAATATGACGCACTGACAAAAATTCAGGAAAACGGAAATTTGAACTTTTACTATCAGAAAAGTAATATAGCTGACAGCAAGAAACCAGCCTCCGAGAGCCTGGAAAAATTGAAGATGTTAGACAAAAAATATACTAAAGGACATCTATATTGTAATGTCTACAAATTATTTGAAGACGGAACGGTAGAAGTCGAAACTGCGGCTCTTATAGCTCCCTATACTTCATCGAACAAGATTGCCAACACCTACATAACGGATGAACAAGCTATCGAACATGCAACAACGGCACTTACAGGCGGATATGCCATACACACCCACGCTATTGGAGATAAGGCACAACGGGCTATCCTGAATGCTTACTTAAAGACTAAAGATATTAATCCCAAACTAACCCGCACCATTGCGCACAATCAGGTATTTGAGCCAGAAGCTTTAGCTAAATACGAAAAAATGAAAGCATTCCTAACCTGCCAGTCCACACCCTGCTGGACAGCACCGATAGCTTTTGCAACGACAAAAGAAAAATTAGGGGAACAACGTTTCGGAAACCAATACCTGTGGGGACAACTAATGGCTAAAGGCGTTAATGTTGCCTTCGGTTCCGACTACCCTGCCAGTCCTTTTGAAAGGATTAACCCATTTCTTCAAATAGCCTGCGCTGTTATGAGGAGTACAAACAATGAATTCTTTCCACCAAGGGAGGCGGGCGTTACTGTAGAACAGGCTTTAAAAGCTTACACCATTAACGGTGCCCGCCAAATGATGATAGAAGACATCACCGGTAGCCTGAAAGCCGGAAAATATGCCGACTTTATTGTAATAGACCGTGACATCTCCAAAAT
>JAVBSQ010000078.1:0-14040 GCA_031556695.1 Bacteroidales bacterium
GCTCACATCGCCGGCGGGACCCCAAACCGAAAGCTGGGGCAACCTAAATACAAAGAACTACCTACCTCCACACAGTGATTTTTGACCAGCGCCAGTGCGTTTTGTGCGACGGCCAATTACCACAATATTCCAACGGGTCACGCGTCATTGCGAGGAATTTGCCGACAGGCAAATGAGGAAGCAACCCACTCTAAAATAACGAGACCATAGAACTACGAGCACCCGCCTCTCGCCCACCTCCGGCGCTGCGCGCCACCTCCGCCAGCGGAGGACAAAAAAAGGGGCCACGTCATGCGAACATAACAGTATAAGAAGAGAGAGTAACCGCAGCCCCTAAAACAAGTTAAAAGTTAGAAAGTAAAAAGTTCGTAAAGAAAAATTCTTTATAACTTTATAAACTTTATAACTTTATAAACTTTATAACTTTATAAACTTATATAAGCGATAAACAATAAAATCCCGCACCGCTAAAAAGTGAAAAGTTAGAAAGTGAAAAGTTCGTAAAGAAAAATCTTTATAACTTTATAAACTTTGCCACTTTATAAACTTAAATAGCGGAGCTCTAGCGTAGGCTACAAGATTATTCAAAAACAGAGGCCTTCAGATGCCTATAGAATCAAATAAATCAGGCCCACACCTATCTTTCATCTATATAGGCTGGAGGCCTTATATTATGTATGTAAGAAAAGGGTGGGCGCTAACCTTATTGTCTCGATTCTATTAGAAAGTTCTGAAGTTTCTGTTTAAGAGTTAACAAAGTAAGCGCCAAAGATCCCGTATTAACGGGTGTTGGATACGTTTAAAGAACGGTTTGTTGTAAAGAACGATTTATGTAGTGCAAAAGTATGAATAACTTCTACCAATTACAAGAGGAAGGCTGTTAATTTGTATTTATTAAAAGAAATCGTCGTGCCGTTCTTCCCTGTGCTCCAGTTCATCGTCGCTGCCGGTGCAACGGAGGCTGATGTTGAAGTTGGCAGGAGCCTCAAAATGGTCGGTTTTTTTGACGTTAAGCGTGGGGTCGGCCAGTACTTTCTCCATGAACAAGCCCCAAATGGGTAGGGCCATATTGGCGCCGCCGCCCAAGGCCAGGCTTTCAAAATGTACACTACGGTCTTCAGCACCTACCCACACGCCCGCTACCAATTTAGGCACAAAGCCCATAAACCAACCGTCGGACTGGTTATTGGTTGTGCCTGTTTTTCCGGCTATCTCCGCCTCCGAAACGTACCGGCTGCGCAGTCGGTATGCCGTACCTTCATTCACTACCCCTTGCAGCAGGTTTACCATCAGGTATGCCGTACGCTCGCTGATGCTTTCTTTGCGGCGTGGCGCAAAGGTGGCGAGAATATTTCCGTCCTTATCTTCTATGCGCGTAACATAGAGCGGTTCAGTATGTACACCTTTGTTGCCGTAGGTTCCGTAGGCGCCCACCATCTCGGTAAGGTAAAGGTCGGCGGGACCTAAACAGAGGGATACCACAGGGTCGAGCCGGCTTTTAATGCCGAGCTTATAACACATGTCCACCATGGCATTTGGTCCGAGATTTTTCATCAGATAAGCGGAAATATTATTACTACTCTTGGTGATGCCCCACTTCAGCGTTACCATTTTACCTATCCATTCGGCCTTGTCGGTAGTGGCGGGTGTCCACGAAGTATCACCCATGATAAAGGTTTGTGATACGTTCAGTACTTTATCGCAGGGCGTAAAACCTTCCTGCATGGCCAGGGTGTAAAGGAAAGGCTTTATCGTAGAGCCTACCTGGCGGCGGCCCTGACTGGCATTGTCGTATTTGAAATAACGAAAATTCGGTCCGCCAACATAAGCGCGTACATGCCCCGTTTGTATATCCATAGCCATAAAAGCCGCCCGCAGCATGGATTTGTAGTAGCGGATAGAATCCAGTGGAGTCATTACAGTGTCTACCTGGCCTTTTTTCCAGGAGAAGACGGTCATTTTAGTTTTAGTCTTAAAACTCTTATCTATCTCTTCAGTGCTTGCTCCTGCCGCTTTTAATGTGCGGTAGCGGTCGCTCCAACGTTTGGCTTGATCCATAATGCTTGATACTTGTTCAGGCGTAATATCATTAGAGAAAGGAGGATATTTTCGGTTGCGTACCTCCGTGCTGAAGAGAGGCTGCAAGTCGTTTTTGAGATGTTGTGTTACTGCCTGTTCAGCATAGTATTGCATTTTTGAATTGATGGTGGTGTAAATTTTCAAGCCATCGCGGTCAATGTCATATAAACTGCCGTCGGGCTTAGGGTTCTTACGTATCCAGCCGAAGAGCGGATTCTCTTCCCATTCTTTTTTGTCAGGCTCATAATCGTATGGACGGTAGCGGTAATTCTCTTTTTGCGGCTCGGAGGCCATCATGGTCCGGCGCAGCATCTCGCGGAAGTAGGGGGCGGGACCGGCATTCTGGTCCTGCTGCATGAAGTTGAGGGTGATGGGCAGGGCTGAAAGGGAGTCGCAATAGGCTTGGTCAATGAAACCGTATTTGCAAAGCTGTGATAACACGTGATTGCGCCGTACGGTGGAGCGCTCGGGGTTGCGCACGGGGCTGTAGCGTGAGGGGGCGTTGATGACACCTACCAACACTGCAGCCTCATCCATGTTTAACTGTGAGGGTAGCTTGGCGAAGAAGGTAGCCGCCGCAGAACGTATGCCGTAAGCGTTGCTGCCAAAAGAAACGGTGTTGAGGTACATGGCTAAAATTTCTTCCTTGGTATAGTTGTGCTCCAGCTTTACGGCGGTGATCCATTCTTTCAGTTTGGCAAAAGCGATTTTGGGCACAGAAAAAATATTGCGCCTTATGGTAGTATCGCGCGGAAAAAGATTTTTGGCTAACTGCTGCGATATGGTGCTACCGCCGCCCGATTCGCTGTGTCCGCCTAAAATAGTTTTCACCGCTACACGGCCTAAACTGCGGAAGTCTATGCCCGAGTGTTCGTAGAAACGTACGTCCTCCGTGGCAATCAGCGCATACACAATGTTTGGAGAAAGCTCATCGTATGTTACATATGAACGATTTTCAATGTGAAAAGTACCGAGGAGCACCTCGTCTTCTGAAATAATTTGGGTGGCCATTTTATTTTTCGGGTTCTCCAATTCCTCAAAGGAAGGGATATCTCCAACCAGTCCGACCAGTGCTAAAAACAATATTAACAGCATGATTGGCAGGGAGATAACAATTGCAAACATTCGATTGAAATGTTGACGATTTTTCACTTCAAAACGCTTAAAATTCATAGTACATTGCTTAAATCAAAATGCAAAATTGTGTAAAAAATTTGGATTATACCTTATTTTATGATTTACTTTGTACTCTTTTTATCACAAAATCAATTTTGAGTATGCAGGAAAATTTAGTTATCGTGGAGTCCCCGGCAAAAGCTAAAACCATTGAAAAGTTCTTGGGAAAAGACTTTTTGGTGAAATCCAGCTACGGGCATATCCGCGATTTATCGAAAAAACAGTTAGGAATAAACATAGATAAGGATTTTATGCCTGATTATCAGGTTTCTGCAGATAAAACAAAGGTGGTTGACGAGTTGAAAAAGTTGGCCAAAAAATCCTCTACTGTATGGTTAGCATCCGATGAAGACCGTGAGGGAGAGGCTATTGCATGGCATTTGCAAGAAGTGTTGGGCTTAGATCCTAAAAAGACAAAACGCATTGTTTTTCACGAAATTACAAAAAATGCCATACTCAAGGCGGTAGAGAATCCGCGTGAGGTGGATATGAACTTGGTTAATGCCCAGCAAGCCCGTCGTATTCTCGATCGTTTGGTGGGTTTTGAAATTTCACCTATCCTGTGGAAAAAAGTGAAACCTTCTTTGTCTGCCGGTCGCGTGCAATCCGTAGCTGTGCGTCTTATTGTTGAGCGTGAGCGTGAGGTGTTAGCTTTCAATGCTACTTCGGCTTTCAGGGTGAATGCTTTGTTTGAGCCGACAGATAAGGGCGAGAAATTTTTGCTCAAGGCAGAACTGAATGAGCGTTTTGAGACGGAGAAAAAAGCGCAGGCTTTCCTGGAAAAATGTACAGGTGCTAATTTTGCCATTCAATCTATTGAAAAGAAACCTGCTAAAAAATCACCTGCAGCTCCATTCACCACTTCTACCTTACAGCAGGAAGCATCACGCCGTTTTGGTTACTCGGTGAGTCAAACCATGAGTATCGCCCAGCGTTTGTATGAGGCGGGGTTGATTACGTATATGCGTACCGACTCTACCAACCTGTCTGACCTGGCCATTGCCGCATCAAAAAAGACGATTGAGACCTTATTCGGTAAAGAATACAGCAAGACCCGTCAATACGCTACCAAGTCCAAAGGGGCGCAGGAAGCCCATGAGGCCATTCGTCCCACCTACATGGAAAATTCTACCGTTGAAGGTACTGCACAGGAAAAACGCTTGTATGACCTTATTTGGAAACGCACTATAGCCTCACAAATGGCTGAAGCGCAACTGGAAAAAACAACCGTGAACATCACTGTATCTACTGCTCCTCAAACATTTCAGGCTACCGGAGAAGTGTTGTTGTTTGATGGTTTCTTGAAGGTATATATGGAAGCCTCCGACGATGAGAGCGACGATAAAACAGATAGCGGATTATTGCCTCCTTTAAAGGAAAAACAAGCGCTCGCTGCCAAAGAAATTGCTGCCGTTGAGCGTTTCTCACAACGTCCGCCGCGCTACACTGAGGCTAGTTTGGTGAAAAAATTGGAAGAGTTGGGTATTGGCCGTCCTTCCACTTATGCACCTACCATCTCCACCATCATTAAACGTGAATATGTGATGAAAGAAGACCGTGTGGGTACTACCCGTCAATATACACAACTCACCTTGAAGAAAGGCGCTGTGAGTAAAGAAATTCTGACGGAAAATACAGGAGCGGAAAAGTCTAAACTTTTCCCCAGCGACATAGGTATGGTGGTGAATGATTTTCTTACCGAGCATTTCAAAAATGTACTCGACTACGGCTTTACCGCCAAGGTAGAAGAGGAGTTTGACGATATTGCCGAAGGAAAATTAGTGTGGAATAAAATGTTGGCCAAGTTTTATAAGCCTTTCCATAAGGTGGTAGAAAGCACCTTGGAGGTGTCGCGCCCCGCCAATGCCGAGAAGGTATTGGGCACTGATCCTAAGAGCGGCAAACAAGTATCTGTGCGTATTGGCCGCTTTGGTCCTATTGCCCAGTTGGGTGATGCCGACGATGAGAAAAAACAATTTGCCGGCCTGCAAAAAGGACAATTGATAGAATCCATTACCTTGGATGAAGCCTTGAAACTCTTTGAACTGCCGCGCCCTGTGGGTGAATATGAAGGCAACGAGGTAGTAGCCGCTGTGGGCCGTTTCGGCCCTTACATTCGCCACGGCAAAGTTTTTGTTTCCTTGAAAAAAGAAGACAGTCCCTACACCGTAACTATTGAACGCGCCGTTGAATTGATAGAAGAAAAACGGCAAAAAGAACGCGACAAATACATTAAAGTATATGAAGCGGACGATATACAAGTGCTCAATGGCCGTTTTGGCCCTTACATTGCTCATAACGGTGCTAACTATCGTATTCCTAAAGGTACTGACCCCGCAACTTTGAGCGTAGATGATTGCAAGGCGCTTATCGCCGCACAGGAAAAGGCCGGTACGGTTAAACGCAAGGTAGTAAAAGCCAAGGCAACTGCAAGTAAAAGCAAGTCGGCTGCAAGTAAAAGCAAGTCGGCTGCAAGCAAAACCAAAACTCCGGTGAAAAAAGCGGCACCGGCGAAGAAAAAAGCAACAAAAAAGTAATTACGAATTACAAATTACGAATTACGGGAAGGCAAATGAACAATGAATAGTGAACAATGAACAATTTGAATCTTTAAATTTTTGAATCTTTAAATCATTGAATTTTTAAACTGCCCCCCTTCACCCTTCACTCTTCACCTTGTAACCCTGTAACCATGACTTTCCCCGAACAACTAAAAAACGCAAAACTTGCCGTAATTGATACGGGAACCAAAGCGGTATATAAGGCGTTCAAGGGACTTTATATGCATCGTGATTTTCCTGTCGCTTACCTTCGTTGTAGAGAATCAGAAGTGTCATCAGCCTTAGCTTTGTGCGAGCAAGAGGGCGTTTTTGCCATGGTGATGGGGGCGAAGGAGGTTTTGCTTCCCCAAAAACCTTTTACAGCTGCATTGATTGCCCCTTCAGCATCTCTTCAGCCGCTATATGTCCGGAAAATAATCAATACATCTTCACTTACTGATTTTTCAGTGTTGGCACACCAAATTTACCTCACCCCACCGGCTGATTTGGAGCACTTGAAGAAGCGCTACTTTGAAACCTTGCGTTTAGGCGCACTGCGCGAAGACATGTCACTTGCAGAGCCACTTTTACGTGATGCCGACTATGTGTGGTTTGATATCTGCGCCGTGCGTGCTGCTGACGCACCACAGGTGAAAAACCCTGAGCCTAACGGCCTGTATGCCGAGGAGGCTTGTAAGCTTATTCACTACGTGGGACTGTCCAATAACACTAAAGTCTTATTCCTCCACGGATATAATACTTTTCTTCACTCCTCCTCTCTAACCGCCCGTTTAACTGCGCAGTTAATGTGGCATTTGATAGAAGGCCTGATGATGAGGATTAAAGAAAATTTATCAATGGCCTCTGATAATCTTGGTTTTAAAGAAATCATGGTGGATATGGGTGTGAAGGGGCAAGAGCTTGTTTTTCTGTATAGTATGAAAACTCGCCGCTGGTGGGTGAAAGTAATTCATAATGAAACAGATATCACATGGGTGCCTTGTTCACACGGCGACTACCAAACAGCCTGCAAGGGTGAAATTCCCACGCGTTGGCTGTGGTATCATCAAAAGTTTAATTATTAAATTTGCCAAAAAAACATCAATTTTCCATATTTTTTATTAACTTTGTCGGTTACTATCGGAAAGGATAGAGCATCTTATATATGGCAGTTACTAAAAAACTATTGTGGGGCATCGCTTTTATGATGATGTTTTTCAGGGCTGAGGCTCAGCAGGATCCACAGTTCAGTTTAGGCTTCCTAAATAGGGTGTTCACTAATCCGGGAGACGCGGGTAACACCAAGGAAGGTTTGTTTTGCGGCACGGCAGCAAACAGGTTGGAGATGACAAAGTTTGATGGTGCGCCCGTAACTAGTGTGGTGGATCTTCATGGTCCCATTACGTTGTTTGGTATATCTAGTGGAGTGGGATTTACGTTCTACAATGACATGGCAGGAGCATTGCGTGCTCCGGGGTTTTTGTTGACTTATGCCTATCGTCAACCCTTGTTTAACGGCAGTTTTGGCGTGGGTTTTTCAGCCGGATTGCTTACCAGCTGGTATGCAACTACCACTTGGCGCTTGCCTGATGGCGGACAAACAGACCCGGGAGTACCTACCAATGAAACGGCCGGTATGAGTTTTGATGTAAGCTTGGGTGCTCACTACAGCAGTCCTACATGGTTCGGCGGTATCTCTTGCAAGCATCTTACAGCACCTCGTTTAGGAGTTGATAAAAACGGTTCATTGCAGCGTACCTTGTACCTTAACGCCGGTTATCATTATGGTCTTGCCGAAACAGACTGGGCCTTGATGCCCATGACGGATTTGGTAACGGACTTTGCACAACTGTCATGGACCCTACAGGCTACAGCTTGGTATAAAGAACGCTATTGGGCAGGTTTAGGTTATCGTTGGGGTCAGGCAGTAGTGGGCATGTTGGGTATAGAACTTATAGAAGGATTGAAAGTAGCTTATGCTTATGAATATCTCACCTCGGAAGTAAATCGCTTTAGCGGTGGTTCTCATGAACTGGTCATCAGTTATTCGTTCTCGTTAACAATACCTCCTGGTTCACAGCAGTATAAGAGCGTGAGGTATTTGTAAAAATTAAATGGATAGTAAATAAATTTAGGATAAAAATAAAATACAATGAAGAAGTTGATTCTTTTAACTTTGACAGCGGGATTGGTTTGGAGCTGTGGCTTTATGGGTGGTGGATCTACCGGAGAGTTAGACCGCGGAACAAAAGGCCGTGGTGTAAGCTATACCGAAACTCCCCCCACCGGAATGGTTTATATTCCTTCAGGATCTTTTCTTTTGGGACAAAATGATCAGGATATAGCTTCCGCCATGGTGGCCAATAATAAAACCATTAGCATTGATGCGTTTTGGATGGATCAAACGGAAATAACCAACTACGAATATCGCCAATTCGTTACTTACGTGAAAGACTCTATAACCCGTCGTGTTTTATCAGAACAGTTCCCTCAATTTATTATCGAAGATGAAGAAGAAATGTCAGAGGATCCTGATGCACTGCCGCGATTAAACTGGAGAACTCGTATTAACAGAAAAGATGTTGATCAACGCGACGCCTTGAGCGCTCTGAATTATTCACCTGAAGAATCTGTTTTCGGAAGACGTGAAATAGACGTTCGCCGTTTGGTGTATGAATATGCTTGGATTGATATTGCCCAAGCCGCTAAAGCCCGATATGACTATGGTCAAAAAAAATATGTGGGTTCTGTTGTTAACTCACAAGGAGTAAAAGAAGAAGTGAAAGGCCGCTCTTCTTTCATTATTCGCGATTTTGCTTACGTATATCCCGATACCCTTTGTTGGGTGCGCGACTTTGAATATGCTTACAACGACCCTTTCGCTACGCGTTATTTTTGGCATCAGGCCTATAACGACTATCCTGTAGTAGGTGTTACCTGGAAACAAGCCAATGCCTTTTGCCATTGGCGTACCAATATGCTTGAAAATAGCGTAAACTCAGCCCGTGCCGGACATAACTTCCGCTTACCTTCCGAGCTGGAGTGGGAATTTGCTGCACGTGGCGGATTACAAGGGGAAATCTATCCTTGGGGTGGTCCTTACACCACCAATAAACAAGGCTGCTACCTGGCTAACTTTAAACCGCAACGCGGTAAATATAGCCTCGACGGCGGTATTCGTACTGTTCCTGCAGGTTCTTATGACCCCAACGATTATGGCTTGTATGATATGGCCGGTAATGTGGCCGAGTGGACAATCAATGCCTACGATGAAAATGCCTACGGATTTTATCATGATATGGGCCCCGACTATACATACAGCGCCAAAGTTACTGACCCTATTGTGAAAAAACGCAAAGTTATTCGCGGTGGATCGTGGAAAGATATTGCTTACTTTCTGCAATGCGGAGTGCGCTCTTACGAATACCAAGATTCTACCCGCTCATATATAGGTTTCCGCTGCGTACGCACTTATATGGGAACACGCTAAAATAAATGTAAAGAAAAAGAAAAGATAAAAAGATATGGACGCTTCATTCTTTCAATCCGAAAAGTGGAAAACACTTATGGGCAAGCTTTATGGCTTTGGCGCCGCCCTCGTAATCATAGGTGCATTGTTTAAACTGCAGCACTGGAGTGGTGCCGGATATATGCTTAGTATCGGTATGCTTACCGAATTTGTTATCTTTATTTTCTCCGCCTTTGACCCTCCTGCAAAAGATTATCATTGGGAAAATGTTCACCCTGAACTGCTCTCCGGTGAACCCCCTGTGAAAAATCAAGCGGCCCAACAAGGTCGTGCCGCCGTGCCCGCTATTAACGGCTTGGATATTGATGCTGCCATGGCAGAAGAAATAAAAAAGAATATGGCGAAGTTTAATGATACTGTAAAAAGCCTCAATAGCCTCTCTGATATTGCCGAAGCGTCTAATAATTTTGTTGGAGGTGTACAAAAAGCCACCGGATCGGTAGACACTTTGAACCTTTCCATCAATGCACTCAACGACGTATATCGCGATTCAACCAAAACATTACAGGCTAGCGGTAAACAAACCGGTGAGAATTTAGACATGCTGAACAAGCACATGGCTGCTGTAAATGCTTCCTATGAACTCTATATACAGGAACATAAAAAACACATTGCCGCCGGAGAACAATTGATTGATACCATGAAACAGTCGGCCGACCGCTCACTCCAATTTGCCGGCCAAATGGATAAGCTTAATAGCCGTATAGATGAGTTGAACAACATTTACGGTTCAATGATTTCAACAGTAAACACTGCATTAAAAAAATAAATTATGGCAGGAGGAGTCCTAACGCCCCGGCAAAAGATGATTAATATGATGTATTTGGTGCTAACAGCAATGTTGGCATTGAATGTGTCTGCCGAGGTATTAGATGCATTTGTAACCATCGACAAAAGTATAGAACATAATATTCAGATTGTAGCCAAAAAAAATCTGAATGCCATGTCCGAATTTCGCATGGCCGCCGAAGAAAATAAAGAAAAAGTAGAACCTTGGTTAATTAAAGCGGAGAATGTAGCCAAACAATCTTCAGCACTCTATAATTATATTCAAGACCTTAAAGTGGAATTAGTGAAATCAGGCGACGGAGATGATTCGGAATCCATTCAGCCCGACAATTCCATTAACCCCGAACTTATATCATCATTGAGTGAAACCGATGCCTCCAGCCGCATAATGGTGGGGGATAACAACGGTAAAGCATATGACCTGCGTAAAAAGTTAAATGACTATCGTGACCAATTGCTTTCCGTTATAGATGAGAAAAGAGGAGCCGCCGTAAGCAATTCTGTTGAAGAGTTGCTAAAAACAGAAGACGGGTTGTCTTCAGACGGGGAGCCACGCACCTGGGAGGTAGGCATGTTCTCGAGTGTTCCTTTAATATCAGCTATAGCCATACTTTCCAAACTGCAGTTAGACGTATATAATACGGAAGGAGAGGTGCTCAATCATTTGGCTAAAGCCGTTGACGCCTCCGATTTTAAATTCTCCGATATTGATGTAGCGGTAATTCCCAGCTCCAACTACGTAATCCAGGGAACAGAATATTCTGCGGAAATGTTTTTGGCCGCCTATGACCCTACACAACGCCCTACCTTACAGATGGCCGGTCGCACCTATGCAGCTAACGAAAAAGGGAAAATTATCTTCAAAACCAACCCGGATCATGTGGGTCCCGTAAGCCTGAGAGGAGTGATAGAATTTATTGGTCCCGATGGAAAAATTACTCGTCCCGTACAACTGGATTATCAAGTTGTAGAACCAAATACAGTAATTTCTCCCACCAAAATGAATGTGGTGTATCGTTCGGTTGACAATCCGCTTAACATATCCGTATCCGGCGTTCCTCAAAGTAAATTAGAAGTTCGCGTATCTAACGGAACCCTCACCAAGGAGGGCCAAATATTTACCCTTGTTCCCGGCGACGCCCGCACCTGCGATATCACCGTATTGGTTGATGGAAAAAGTATGGGTACACAATCTCTGCGGGTGAAAGATTTACCTTCACCAACACCCATACTTGATGGGGTTGCCGGTAAAACAGCTACCAAAAGTGAGCTGTTAGCCTCACAAGGTATCCGTGCGGAAATGCCCCGCGATTTCGACTTTGATCTTAAATTCCGCGTTGTTTCTTTTACGGTGTTTGCTACTGTTGACGGCTATGCCCTTGAAGAATCCTCACAATCTAATATGTTTGTGGAGAAACAACGCAATATTTTTAATCGCTTGCGTTCCGGACAGCGTATATCATTTACCGACATTAAAGCCGTGGGACCCGGTGGAAAAACTGTTGATCTCCCCGATTTATCTATAAAAATTAAGTAGTTTTTATGAAAAAGACGATTGTTTTAACTTCCTTATTATTTTTCTTTTCTGTGGTAGCTTTTGCACAAAAAGTGGACACGGAGAAAAAAAGCCTGGTGTTGGACGGAATAGTTCAAAAAGAACAGGTAAAAGAAAGAGAACCTATACCTTATCCTATAATACGAGAATCAGATGTCTTTTGGTCACGCCGCGTATGGCGGGTGATTGACTTGCGTGAAAAACTCAATTATCCCCTGTATTATCCTACTGAAATAGTACGCGCCCGTAAAAGTTTCGTGCAAACTATTGTAGGTGCTATACAACAAGGTAAAATCAAGGCGTACGATACGGACTCAGATGAATTTATTTCCGAATTGCCGGCCAATGAATTACGTGCACGTTTTGAAGCAACCGATAGAACTGTTACACGTCAGAAAATGGACGGTTCAGGTGATACGACCATCACTATCCGTGGCGACTTTAACTGGGGAGAGGTGCAAGAGCTCCTGGTGAAGGAAGACTGGTTTTTTGATAAACATCTTTCACAGATGTACGTTCGTATCATTGGTATCTGCCCCGTTCGCGTATATGCTAAGGAATTGAATACCGGTAATGATGAAGAGATGGAAGGTGAGTTGGTGAAGAAACAGCTGTTTTGGATCTATTATCCCGATGTTCGCAAGGTTTTAGCTAACACCACCTGCTTTGTTGGTGAAAATGAAATGGCCCAAATATCTTTTGATGACCTCTTCCAAAAACGTCGTTTTTCCTCTTACATAACAGCAGTATCAAACAATCAAAACAACCGGGCGATACAGATTTATACACGCACAGGTAAAGAAGCCATGCTGGAGTCAGAAAGACTCAAAGCAGAGATCATGAACTTCGAAAGCGACTTGTGGGAATACTAGAGGTATTTCGGATCAACATCCTTCATAATTTGTTTTACGCGTTCCTCATTGTTACGCGGACAAATTAGTAGCACGTCATTGGTGTCGGCAATCAAATAATTGTCCAATCCTTCTATCACTATTAGTTTATTCTTATTGGCCGTAGCAATGCTGCTATTGCTAACATTGTTTAGTACAATAGATTGACCATCGGTTGTGTTGCCATGGGCATCTTTTTCTCGATGCAGATACAACGACTCCCAAGTGCCTAAATCCGACCAGCCGAAATCACCGGGGAAAGCATATACGTTCTCCGCCTTCTCCATGATACCGTAGTCTATAGACACACTCTTACATTCGGCATATACTTTCTTTATAAATCCGGATTCGGCAGGGGTATTATATTTGTCCAAGCCTTGTTCAAATAAAACATCTACTTCCGGCAGTAAGGCTTTTAATGCCGAACGAATAGCTGCGGCTGTCCATATAAACAGACCGGAGTTCCATAAAAACTCGCCACTCTCCATAAATACTTTGGCTAACTCAAGGTTAGGTTTCTCTGTAAAAGTTTTCACCTTATAGGCTTCGCCCATGCTTAAGGCCTCTTGTCCATTACGGTTTAATTGTATATACCCGTAACCTGTTTCCGGCCGTGTAGGCTTGATACCAAGCGTTACCAGTATATCTTGCCCGGAGGCAAATTCCATACCCTTGTTAATAATGCGCAAAAATTCCGGCTCGTTAATTATCAAATGGTCTGAAGGTGCTACTACAATGGTGGCTTCGGGGTTTTGGGCTAAAATCTTATAAGTGGCATAAGCAATGCAGGGAGCAGTGTTGCAGCGTGATGGTTCCGCCAAAATCTGTGAAGGCTGCAGGCCGGGTAATTGCTCATTAACTAAATCAACATAATTTTGGCCGGTAACAATTAAAATGTTTTCGGCAGGTAAAATTTTGGTGAAACGATCAAAAGTTTCTTGCAAAAACGACTTGCCTAAGCCTAATATATCTAAAAATTGTTTTGGGCGTGAGTTGCGACTGGCAGGCCAAAAACGGCTACCTATGCCACCTGCCATGATTACACAGTAATAATTTTTATTCATAATAATTGAAATTATAAGCTTGTTTCATACAAAATTATGTAAAAAAAGTTTAAAAAACAATTTTCGGATTTTAAAAAAACGCTTAGCCTAATTAACGATCGTTAACGGATATTAATGGAATTTAAGACTTTGTAATGCGGGGAATGGGGCTTATTTGCGAGATTCTAGCTAACTTTACAGCCTATTTTTGTATACTTATTTTTACATGAAGAAATATTTTAGCAGGCGAATTTCCACCCTCCTCGTATGTTGTTTGTTAGGTGCTCTGACACTCAGTGCGCAGCCTTATACAGGCGGTAATGAATACCTGACAATGCAATCTTGTCAAAACACCAGTAGCAATCCCCTTACACAACCGTATTTTGGGGGTAATGACGAACAGGCGGCTCAGACGTGTGCTTTGGGCCTTTTCCGTTCT
>JAVBSQ010000145.1:0-7823 GCA_031556695.1 Bacteroidales bacterium
CAGCACTTCATTACCATCAACAAGTGGAGAGTTGAGAGTGGAAAGTTGAGAGTTATTAAAGCCTTTTAAACCTTTTACCCTTTACCTTTTCACCTTTTACCCTTGTAGTTTTATGGTTGACTACCGGATTCAATAGGGCACGCTTGGTTTTGTCGTAACAGAACCAACTCCGGCCGAAAGAACATTCTAAAAACAAGTAAGCTACAAGTAAAAGGCAAGTAAGCTGCAAGTAAATACAATTGTTCATATGCCTTTCTCATTTTCAATTTTCAATTCTCCATTTTCAATTGGCTATCACCCCACTGCCCAACAGCTCCTCCCCATCATACCATGCGGCAAATTGCCCCGCCGCCATGCTTCTTTGAGGCTCATCAAAGATGATATATAAACCTTCTTTAACACGGTGGAGGGTGGCGCCTTGCAAGGGTTGGCGGTAACGAATACGCACTTGATAGGAGCGCTGTTCACCTACTGTCATGGTCAGGCCAGGGCGTACCCAATGAATATCCTTTTCCGCAATAAACAAGCCAATACGGAATAATCCGGGGTGTTGTTGCCCCTCACCCACATACACCACATTGCGTTGCACATCAGTAGCAATAACAAAGAGCGGTTCTTTATGCCCGCCCACGTTAAGGCCATGTCGTTGTCCTATAGTGTAAAAATGTGCACCGTGGTGTGTGCCTACTTTTTTTCCATCAATCGGCTTATATACAAAAGGTGTACTGAGTTCTTCTAAAGTTCTTGCTATTGGCAACTGTTGATAGTGGGACAAAAATATCTCCACGATATCACCATCTTTCGCTGCTAACTTTTGTTGCAAAAATACCGGTAGGTCAACCTTTCCCACAAAACAGATGCCTTGTGAATCCTTCTTGTCTGCACTCGGTAGTCCCGCCTCTGCTGCCAGTCGGCGCACCTCCGGTTTCTGCAGCTGCCCAATAGGAAATAAGGCTTTTGATAGTTGATCTTGAGATAGTTGGCAAAGAAAATAAGACTGATCTTTGTTCGGATCAATGCCTGCCAACAGGCGGTAATGAGTAACGGGTAACGGGTGACGAGTAGATGCATTTTCTCCCGTCACTCGTAACTCGTCACTCGTCACTATTTGGGCGTAGTGACCGGTAGCTACTTTCTCAACACCCATTTCCATGGCTGCTTTGAGGAATGCCTCAAATTTAATTTCGCGGTTACAAAGCACATCGGGGTTTGGGGTACGTCCCTGCTCATATTCGGAAAAGAGGTAATCTACCACTTTTTTGCTGTATTCGGCACTTAAGTCGATGAAATGAAATGGTATATCCAATTTCTTGGCTACCAGTCGCGCAATATCCAGGTCATCTTTCCAGGGACAGTCGCCATACAGCGTGCCTGTAGTGTCGTGCCAGTTCTGCATAAACATAGCAATCACCTCATGCCCTTGCTGTTTCAGCAGTAAGGCAGCTACACTGCTGTCCACTCCACCCGATAAACCGACGGCTATTTTCATAAAAAGAAGGTTAAGAGAATCAGCATATTGGAGCTATTTGAACAGTAAGTCCCAAGGCGTTTAGTATGCGATAAAAAGTTGCAACGCTAGGTACGGTGCTTCCATTTTCTATTCTGGAAATATATGATTTTTGGACACCTAAACGCTCAGCCAGTTCAGCTTGAGTTAGATGAGCATCTTTGCGAGCGTCCAGTAAAAGCTGTCCGGTGTAAAAAGCATAAGCCTCTTCATCGAATTCATTCCGTTTGGCCGTACCATGCTTTCCGTATTGTTTTGCGAGAACAGTGCTGTAATTTCTAATTTTATGATCGTTTGTCTTCATAATATGCCTCCTTAATCTTTCTCTAATAAGGATCTAATTAAGTTTTTTAATCTTGTCTTCAGAAAGACTAGCTAAAAAATGTTCGAAATAACCGCCGTATGTTATTATAATTCGTTTCACAATGCAAAGATACGAAAAAAGTTGCATAATTATGCAACTTTTCAATTGTTTTGTAATAAAAAAAGGTAAGCTACTTATGTCGCACCGCTCAACCACCTACCCTTGCTACCTTCCGGTCCTGGGGGAGTTCAGTAGGAGCTGGTCGCATAAGACTTACCTCGGCACAAAGATACGCAAAAATATGAATTGGACAAAAAATTATTATCTTTGTAGGTCAAAGATGTTTAATTACAATAAAAAATACTTATGAAACCTAATTTTTTAAAACACACTGCCACTTACGGATTGTATATAGGTCTTGCACTTATCATACTTACTTTGATTGACTATGTTGCAGGATTGTACGGACAAAATAAAATTTTCAGTTTACTGCAATATGTAGTGATGATAGGGGGTATTGTGTGGGCAACCATTAATTACCGCAATACGGAAATGGGTGGATTCATAAGCTATGGACAATCACTCGGCTACGGCGTGGTATTATCAGTTTTCTTCGGTGTAGTATCTGCTGTGTTTACCGTGATTTTGGTTACTGTAATTGACCCTGCTTATATGGAACATGCTATGGATTTGTTGCGTGAAAATCTTTTAGAGGAAGGAAAAGTATCAGAAGATCAAATTGATGCCATGATGGCCATGTCTGAAAAATTTGCCAATCCTGTGTTTACTTTCTTTACTAATATTATAGGCGCTGTATTTATGGGTTTGATCATCACCCTTATCACCAGTATTTTTACTAAAAAGGTACAACCCTTTACACCTGCAGAATAATCTCCATGTCTCAAGATCTTAATATCTCCGTAGTAGTTCCTCTTTACAACGAAGAAGAATCCCTGCCGGAACTTACGGCATGGATTGAGCGTGTAATGAAAGAAAATGATTACACCTTCGAAATCCTCTTTGTTGATGACGGTAGCCGCGATGGCTCGTGGGGTGTCATTCAGTCGTTAGCTGCGGGGAATAAAAATATCCGCGGCATACGTTTTCGCCGTAATTATGGCAAGTCTGCGGCTCTCTTTTGCGGCTTTGAAGCAGCGAAAGGTGATGTAATTATTACCATGGATGCAGACATGCAAGACAGTCCAGATGAGATCCCCGGCCTCTACCAAATGATTACGGAGGCAGGTTACGACCTCGTATCCGGTTGGAAAAAGAAACGTTACGACTCGAAATTGGCGAAAAATATTCCCTCAAAATTGTTTAATTGGACAGCCCGTTGTTTCTCCGGTATCAGGCTTCACGACTTTAATTGCGGGCTAAAAGCCTACAAGAAAAAAGTGGTGAAAAGCATAGAGGTTTATGGAGAGATGCATCGCTATATTCCTATACTGGCTAAGCAGGCCGGATATGTGAATATAGGAGAGAAGGTGGTGCAACACCGTGCACGCAAGTTCGGTACTACGAAGTTTGGTATGTCCCGCTTTGTGAATGGCTATCTTGACCTTATTAGCGTGATGTTTGTAGGCAAGTTCAGCAAAAAACCCATGCATATTTTTGGATTGGTGGGGTCGCTGATGTTCCTGGCCGGTTTTATTATCACCCTGTTTATTATATTTGATAAATTGTATGCCCAATCGCACGGACTTCCTTTCCGTTCCGCTACTGAACAGCCCTTATTTTACTTGGCTTTGGTAGCTTTGATTGTAGGCGTGCAGCTTTTTCTCGCAGGATTCCTCGGTGAGCTGATATCCCGAAATAGCTCAGAACGCAATAAATACCTTATTGACGAAACGATATAATTATGCAAAATAAATTACAAGAACTTACCGACAAGTTATACAGGGAAGGCCTCTCTAAAGGCCGTTCCGAAGGCGAAAAAATGTTGGAAGATGCCAAAAAAGAAGCTGCCAGAATCGTAGCAACGGCAAAGGAAACAGCTGAGGCTTTAGTGGCCGAAGCAAAAAAAACAGCTGCTGAAACAAAGGCTAATGCTGAAGGAGATATTCATTTGGCTGCCCGTCAGACCCTGGCAACGGTGAGACAGCAAGTGGAAAATATCATTACAAGCAAGGCTTTGGGAACACCCGTGACCGCCGCTTTGAATGATACGGAATTTCTAAAAACTATTATCAAAACAGCCATTGAACGTTTTGATACAAAAGCTGTGAATGTGGAATTGGAGTTGCTATTGCCTGCTGATAAGCAAGATGCCCTTAAAGCCTTTGTGGAAGATCAGGTGAAAAAACAACTCTCCGGAGGTGTTGATGTGGTGTTTGACCGCGGCGTGAAGGCCGGTTGCAAAATAGGCTTGAAAGACGGAGGTTACCACATTAGCTTTACAGATAAAGATTTTGAAAATCTTTTTGCCGCTTCTCTGCGTGCCCATATTCGTAATATGCTTTTTGCAAAATAGTTTATGGCCCGCATTTATCCATATCTTTCCGCCGGACTGCCGGTACTTTCACTGCAAGCAGACGTGAAGGGGTTTGACTATGCGCAACTGTATGATCAGGTGTTACAAAATCTTTCCGCCGGTGATGCTAAGTTGCTTCGCTTTTTGTCGACAGGATTGGAATCACAGGCGCAGACACCCTACTTATACATAGCTGCCGCGAAAAATAAAAGCCGCTTTATTCGCGAATATTTTGCGTATGATCGTTTGTTGCGTAATGCCGGCGCTTGTATTGCTGCAGAAAAAATAGGGGTGGAGCCTAATGAATATTTAGTGGGAACAGAGTATCCGGAAACCATACCTGCGGACATTAAACAGGTGTTGGACATGCCGGACTTACTGGAACGTGAACGAAAAATAGATGCCCTTCGGTGGGAAAAAGTTTCTGAAATTACCATTTTTAATTATTTAGATATAGATTATCTTCTCGCTTTCATAGTGAAAGCCTCGCTCATCAATCGCTGGTTGGTACTGGATAAAACAAAGGGTGAAGCTATGTTCAAACAATTGGTGGAAGAGGTAAGAGGTACTTTTGATATAAGGAAAACAACAGTATGACAAAAACAACAGGAAAGGTAGCCGGAATTATTGCTAACCTCATCACCGTGGAAGTAAACGGACCGGTGGCACAGAATGAAATTTGCTTTATCAAGTTAGGGAATACCAAGCTGATGGCCGAGGTAATTAAAGTAACCGGTAACAAGGCTTTTGTGCAGGTGTTTGAAAGTTCACGCGGACTAAGTGTGGGTTGCGATGTGGAGTTTGAGCAACACATGCTTGAAGTAACATTGGGCCCCGGCATATTATCCCGTAATTATGACGGTTTGCAAAATAACCTGGAAACTATGACCGGCGTGTTCCTGCAACGTGGCGACTATACTGCTCCGCTGGACAATACCGTGAAATTTAGCTTTACACCCATAGCCAAGGCCGGTGATACCGTAGAGGCAGCCGATTGGTTAGGCGAGGTGAAAGAAGGATGGCTGCCCCACAAAATAATGGTGCCCTTCGCTTTTGATGGAAATTACAGTGTGAAATGGCTGGCACCTGCCGGTGATTACACCATAGAGGAAAAAATAGCCGTGCTCACCGATGCCAATGGAAATGAACGCAACGTGACCATGATGCAAAAATGGCCTGCCAAGCGTGCTATTACGGCATATAAGGAAAAACCCCGCCCCACTAAGGTGATGGAGACAGGTGTGCGTGTTATTGATACTTTCAACCCCATAGCTGAAGGAGGTACTGGCTTTATCCCCGGGCCTTTCGGTTGTGGAAAAACCGTACTGCAACACTCCCTTGCCAAACAAGCCGAAGCTGACGTGATTATTATGGCTGCCTGTGGTGAACGCGCCAACGAGGTGGTGGAAATTTTTGCTGAGTTTCCCGAACTGGAAGACCCCCGTACCGGCCGCAAGCTGATGGAACGTACAACCATCATTTGTAATACGTCTAATATGCCGGTAGCTTCCCGTGAAGCTTCAGTATATACTGCCATGACTATTGGTGAATATTACCGCGCCATGGGTTTGCGCGTGCTGCTGCTTGCCGACTCTACCTCACGTTGGGCGCAAGCACTCCGTGAGATGAGTAACCGCCTGGAAGAACTTCCCGGCGCTGACGCTTTCCCTATGGACCTTTCCGCTATTATCTCCAGCTTTTACGCCCGTGCAGGTTTCGTATATTTGAACAACGGTGAGTCAGGATCGGTAACCTTTATCGGTACTGTATCACCCGCCGGTGGTAACCTGAAAGAGCCGGTGACTGAAGGTACGAAAAAGGCAGCCCGCTGTTTCTACGCGTTGGTGCAAAATCGTGCAGACAGTAAGCGTTATCCTGCCATTGACCCTATAGACAGCTACTCAAAATATTTGGAGTACCCCGAAATTGTAAGCTATCTTGATGAGAAGGCAGGCACCGGCTGGGTGGCCTTGGTGAACGAAGCGCGCAACGTGGTAGTGCGTGGTAAGGAAGCCTATGAGCAAATCAATATTCTGGGAGATGACGGTGTTCCCATGGATTACCATGTGCGCTACTGGAAATCGGAGGTGATAGACTTTATTCTCTTGCAACAAGATGCTTTTGATAAGGTTGACGGCTCAACGCCGCTGCACCGCCAGCAATATATGTTGCATAAGATCATGGATATTTGCCGGCATAATCCGCTATTTGACACTTTTGAGCAATGCTCCACCTTTTATAAAGAAGTGATTAACGTGTGCAAGCAGATGAACTACTCCGAATTTGAAAGCGATAGCTTCAAAAAATATGAACAAGACTTAGAAAATTTATTACACAAAACCAGGTAATCTAGTAATTTGTAATTCGTAATTCGTAATTGATATGACAAAGGCATTTCAACGTATATATACCAAATTGGAGTCAATCACCAAAGCAACGGTGGCACTGCGGGCACAAGGCGTGGTGGCTGATGAGCTGGCTACCGTGAACGGACAACTGGCCCAAGTGGTGAAAATTAATGGAGACCTTATCACTTTGCAGGTATTTGCCGGCACAGAAGGAATACCTACCAATGCCGAAGTGGTATTCCATGGTGAGCCGCCCACACTAAGCGTGAGCGAAGACCTGGCAGGCCGTTTCTTCAACGCCTACGGTGAACCTATTGATGGCGGTCCCGCTGTGGAAGGAGAGCGCCGCGAAACCGGAGGCCCCTCTGTGAATCCATTTCGCCGTAAGCAACCATCGCAACTCATAGCTACCGGAATTGCCGGTATTGACTTGAATAATACCTTGGTGTCCGGACAAAAAATCCCGTTCTTTGCCGACCCCGACCAACCCTATAACCAGGTGATGGCACAGGTGGCGCTACGTTCAAAGGTGGATAAAATTATTCTCGGCGGCATGGGCTTGAGTAATGACGACTATCTTTATTTCAAACAAGTATTTGAAAATGCAGGCGCCTTGGGGCGTATTATCAGCTTTGTGAACACTACTGAGCAACCACCTGTGGAACGTTTGTTGGTGCCCGACATGGCCCTTACCGCAGCCGAATATTTTGCGGTAGACAAAAATGAAAAAGTACTGGTGCTACTCACTGACATGACCCTCTATGCCGATGCGCTGAGTATTGTGAGTAACCGCATGGACCAAATTCCATCTAAAGACTCTATGCCCGGCTCGCTGTATAGCGACCTGGCCAAGATATACGAGAAAGCCGTGCAATTGCCCAATGGCGGTTCTATCACCATCATTGCCGTAACAACGCTCAATGGTGGAGATATTACGCACGCTATTCCGGACAATACCGGATATATCACCGAGGGACAGCTTTTCCTGCGCTCCGATAGTGATACCGGCAAGGTGATTGTGGATCCTTTCCGCTCCCTTTCCCGACTGAAACAACTGGTGGTGGGTAAGGAAACCCGTCAGGATCACTCGCAGGTGATGAACGCTGCCGTGCGCTTATATGCCGATGCCGCCAACGCTAAAACCAAGTTGGAAAACGGTTTTGACTTGAGCGACTATGACCGGCGCGCCCT
>JAVBSQ010000116.1:0-4449 GCA_031556695.1 Bacteroidales bacterium
GGCTTTTCGTCCTTCCGCTCCGCGAACAATCTCATTTCCCTGTTCGTCTTCTTCTTCAACTTTGTCCGCCCCCATTCCGCTTTGAATGGCTTGACCCCGGCGCAGGTTGCTGGTCTCAAGCTTTCAGCTAAACAAAAACGGTTGTACCATCTTGTGGCATGATTTCACATCTTGTACCGAAAAATTCATTTTATGTTAACAAAGCCAAAAATTATAACGTTTAATACGTAGTATCGGGAGTCCCTATTCGAATCGGAATAAAGACAAGAAGGTTTGCTATATTTTTATACGGAGTAAGAGCCTCGTAGACGCCTGAACGGAACTTATTTGAAGCAAAACTTGATGAAATGCTTATCAATGGAGAAATGATGTTAACCATCGGTACCAGTGAGACAATTTCTGATCCTATTTGGGTAAACAAATCCGTACCCCATTTATAGTTACCATCTTGCAAGTATGATAGCCAATCCAGAATAGCCTGGGGAGAACCAACTACAAAATCTAACTTTTGTCGCGTTTCTCTCAAATCATTCTTAGTGTAAACTATAGAGCCAAAAAGAAGTTTTCCATAATAAGGTTCTTTGCTAGTAAATGTAAGGTCTGTAAGCTTTGCACTTCCCTCTACAACATTTGGAAAAAGAGCAGAAAAACCGATTGATGCAACCGCTGAAAACACAGCTTTATCCCCTTTGCCGAAAAGTGAAGAAAATATTTTTGCTACATCATAATACATAGAAAAAAATGAAGAGAAAGAATCCGGCAACAAGCTTAAATCATCAAATTTATACCCACTTGGATCCACCGCATTCACCGGATCATTCTGACAATACGCGTACATATTCGTACCCAGTATGCCGTCCCCGGTGTCAGTGTACACATCCGCGCTGATCCAGCGGCACCATTGGGGATTGTAATACCTCGACTGGCAGTAATAGAACCCCGTCTCGTTATCGCAATAATACCCCCGATACCTGATCGGGTTAATATACCCCATCACGCCGGAAATGTCAAGGATATTACCCCACGCGGCGTAGTCATACGTGGCAACGACAGACCCTGCGGCGTCGTGGATATCGACCACATCTCCTTGTAGGTTGCGCAGGTAGAAGTAGGGCGCTATTTTTGCGGGTTTCCTATAGCTTGCAAGAATATTCCAGCTTCTCAAACTCAATATATAGCATCCCATTGTTTGAAAATGCTACTTCCAGCGAAAAACGAGCTTGCTTCTGTGGTAAAATCTCCGAATAAAGCCAATCCTGCCCTATTACTTCACTCAACACAATATGGTCAACCTTTTGAAATGTCATAATATGCTGCGTTTCTGGTTCGTACCCATCCGATAGGATTAAGTCTAGCCTGAATCCTCCGTCATGCGGCGTAATCGAAAGCTGACGGATGCTGCTATCATGAAACGCATGACCTTCTTTTAATTCAAAAAGAAAACTCTGCGAAAAATTATGTTTTATCCGGTTGAACGCCTTCTGATAGCGTACAACTGCCGCTTGCCATGAGTGAAAGACATTTTCACTGTCAGTGTACGTAGGATAAATCTCATTTTTCAAATATTTCATAAAATTCACCTAACCAACTAAAATGGGAACGTGAACCGGAACTAACCTGAACGAGAAAGAAGGCAGTTTAGCAAACTGAAAAAACGGGGCTGACGTAGGTAAGGGCATGGATATGAAGGGCAAATTAGCTCCAACATAGTCTGTGCCAAAGGACGGTAATTTGTACTTTCCTTTGTATCCGGGTAGATAGAGGGTTTCAAAGGCTCGTACAGAGCCATCACTATACTTTATCACCTCTAAGGGAATATTGAATTCTAGCGGTATGCCTTGATAATTAGTTTTTGTATATGTTCCATAGCTTTCCCTGTTTACGATATTACTAACGTTATTCTCGAAGCTCTTTCGCGTGGCATCCCAATCAAAACCTGTCTTGCTTTTTAGGTTTTTCTTAACGCTATTTGGTGGACCATAAGAAGAGGGTGGCCAATCCTTTGGATGGCTTATTTTCCCCTTCACGCTTAATGCGTATTTTTCCGAAGCATTACTCCAGAGTTTTCCTTTCCATACGTGCCAATGGGGATCATTCCCAACCAAATCTGAATTAACATCTAGCCGAGCCCACCATCCACCACCTAACTTAATAAGTTCACCAGCCATCCCACTCGGGTCCACCGCATTCACCGGGTCATTATCACAATAAATGTACATGTTAGTTCCCATAATGCCCGTACCCGTGTCAGTGTACACGTCCGCGCTGATCCAGCGGCACCATTGGGGGTTGTAGTCACAGCGGTGGGTGCACGCTAAACAAAGCCTATAATTTTATAATGATAAACATCAGAATGAACCATAAAACACCACACGGAAGTACTATTAAGGCTATCTTAGCTTTTTTTGCTTCCGGTTCGCTATACTCTCCTTTTTTATATCCTATTAAAGTGCAAACAAATGCTAAGACAACTAGTATAGCCAACCAGATTACCAAAGAAATCCCGATTGAATCCTCTAAGAAAAGCTCAGGACGCAAATCACGCAATATCAACATAAAAAAAGCAAGTGGACCTGTTGCCGACACAAACACCAACAAAGGTATTCTGCTGTGTTTTCTTGCACGTTTGCTTTGGATCAATTTGTAAACTGAAAAGACCGTGCCTATTAAGCATAAAATACATAGAATTGGTGTTGGCAAAAATGAAAATAACTTATACATTTTAGTTTCCTCCTATCCTATAATTTCTCGTTTTATATATTCTTCGGTCAACATAAGTAGTAAACTCACTACTATTGAAGGTATGGTTCCGATCCCCGTGAAATTAAGACCTAAATCTATTGAAGATAGCCCAAGGGATATTCCAGCTCTCCCCCAAAATGTCTTGTTGAATCCTCCGGCATATTGATAATCGCCATATATGCTCGTTCCAAACCCTAGAACCTCTCCTGCAACTGGCAATATTCTACTGAATTTTGAAGCCGCTTTTGCGTATGATGTTTTAGGAATCGATACGTATTTAGAGATTCGGGGAGCCAATGCTTCTGATACAACCGTAAGAACTTCAATAGAACCTTTCTTAATGGCTATACCAGCACCAATATCCAGAATTGTTTCGCCCATGAGCATTCCTAGGTCAAGCGGCAAGCCTTCCAGTACATCAAGAGAAGTCATAAAAAACTCAGCCGCACCTAAGGCTTGTGCTCCGCTATAATTATTAACAATATAGTCTAGACCTGAGTCGAGAAGTCTTTTTCTTATGCCGGAGGCATCTTTTGCAGCGCTTGCAAACATTGATCGAACAGTTGCAATACTCCTACCATATCTGATTCGTGTTCCCGTAGGATCACACAAATTCACCGGATCATTCTGACAATAGGCATACATATTCGTCCCGAGAATGCCGTCTTGGGTATCGCAGTACACATCCGCGCTGATCCAGCGGCACCATTGGGGGTTATAGTCGCAGCTAATCGGGCAAAAACCTTCGGCGTTGATTGTCCAAATATTCACGCCATCTATCATACATTGTGCCTGTTATTTTAGCGAGATCTTTCTCCGACACATAACCAAGAAAATTAACTGATTTCGGAAAATCAAAATCGTCATATATGATGTCAAGCGCTGCGAGAAGATCGTCAAACTCATCTTTATTGTCATACAGCCAACGTAATGTCAAATATAAAAATTTTTCTTTCGTCTGCTCCTTGTCTTTCGCTGAAAGTTTATCCGCGAGATGAGCAACTAGGTTAAGAAGCAAATTTCCATAGTTAACCTCGGGTGGAGATAGACACAGCAAATCAATGAGTTCTTGCTCAGGGTCATCACTCACTACTGTTTTTGCGTGTTCTATTGCCGTCTTACGGTCAAAGTATCCGTTTTCGATACCAAATACGATATCGCCCCAATTCATTTGAATTATTTTTTCTGCATATGCAAAAGGGATAGCTATACTTAGCGTGTTTTTTGAACTTTTTGCGTTGTGAGCCATTTCATTAACTTTGTATTTCACTTTGCATTTACCTCCTTAGTTCGCTATGCCGTTAATTATTTTACCTGGCTTAAATAATTGATGAGAAACTGTCCCATTTAGTTCAAGAATAAACTCAAATACACCTTTCTTTCCGTTAACTTCCCCAAGCGTCTGCAAAAGAAATTTCGGCATCTTGGTTTTTGCATCAAAAATAATAAAATACTTTCCCTTTACAAGATCGGCTTTTGTTAAAAACTTACCAGCCACATGATATGCATCCATATGCTTTGCAGCGGAACCTACTCGTTGTGCACCAATTATCATATCAGACAAAAAACCAATAGGCATAACTTTTGCTATTAGTTTCGCAAATGCTGTTGCATCCGCTGGATTGTCAAGTTTCCCTAAGGCTTTTATCGCACCCTTGAGGATGTTATCGATGCTACCAACGGCCGGCACGACAGGAAGAGCGAGAC
>JAVBSQ010000168.1:0-6533 GCA_031556695.1 Bacteroidales bacterium
TTGCCACCCACCGTCTTGCCGTCCTGCAACCAGCGGTATGACATCTGTACCCCGCCGGCATTCACCGAAAGGCTGAAAGGCATGCCCGAGAGTATTGTTTGCGACAGCGGCTGGGTGGTGATTACAGGATAAGCACTCTCCCCGCACTTGACTAAACCCTCATTGCCCGTGGCATCCGTGAAGCCGGCTACCCTGTAGCCGGGGTCAAGGGTGAAAGGTGAAAGGGTGGAAGGGTTAAAAGAAAGGGTGCTTGACCCGTTGCTTACAACACCGCAGAAAGGATTAGTACCCGTAACGGAAACAGTGTTGCTGCCGCCGCTGGTTTCATAGGTGGCTAGAGGCGGATAATCCGTGGCATAGACGCAGGGGCGCGAAATAGTGGTGCCGGCCGTAGCGGTGACCTTTACGGTCACCGTACCGGCACCACTGCTCTTAGCCTTACCTATAACGTAAAAGCCGGCATTGGTGCCTGCATTCATGCTCACCGTGGCAGCAGAACCCCAGCCCGAACCGGTAGTCTTTACCGCTGACCCCACAGGCAAACGGAGCATCTCACCGGAAGGCATATCATAATAATCAACAAATACCCACACCGAGTCGCTCCACAAGGAAGCACGTGAACTCGCTCCCCAACTGACATCAAAAGTGAGCTCGTTGTTTTTTAAATTCAAGTTGCTCACGGAGACAGATTGGGCGAATACGATTCGCACCGACAGGGAGAGAAGCAACAATAAAACCAAAATAATTTTCTTCATACTGTTATATGTCCTAATAATATTTCAAATTCTTCATTCGAAAATCAATAGTACATCACAAATAAGCAATATAATATCACGCCGCAAAAATATTGCAGCCAATGTATATAAAATACCATTCATGTCCGCATGCAGAGCAGGGACTGGGTTTACACTAACAACACGCGCTCTCTACACGTGTGACCGTAGCGTTTTACTTATGTTGTAATGAACTCTCTCATTTCTTACGGTACAAAATTAAAGAGATTTCTTTAGATTACAACGCGTTTCTTGTTAAATAATACTATTAAAGAGTAATAACACAGGGAAGTTTAAAGGTTTGCACATCACCATGCACATCATATAGCGAGATAAAAAGAATAAATATACCGGACAAAAGTCCTTTGCCGGCATCATCAGCCCCATCCCACGCCAAGCGCCCCTGCCGGCCCAGCAGTGTACTGTTTTCCAAAGTGCGCACGGCACGTCCCTGCATATCATACACAGTAATACCGGCCATGTAACCGCTTTCCTGTAAGTTATAGTCGAGGTACAGGACATCATGCCGGCCATCACCATTGGGTGAGAAGGCTTCGGTAGACAATGAGAAGGGAGCATCACCGCGTTTTTTTTGCTCATCAAATTGTGAGTTGCGGTAGCCGGGCGTGGCTCCACCTGCGTCATGAGCGGCAGATTGCCAGTTGCTTTTCTCCGTAGCACTCACGGCGGGATTGACACGCTCCATAGATATGCCTTCAAGTGCAGTAAGAAAAACGCTATGCATCTTCTCGGTATAAGAGAACTCATCAATAATATGCTTATCGCTATTCATCAACACCACGCACCCCTCAGCATTGGGCCAGGAAGGCAGGCTAGTCAATTCAATAATCTTCTCGGGAAAAGGAAGGGAATAAAAATTGTTCACCGCATCAAAAGAGGTGGTAAAAACGGCATAGTTGCGCGGGTATAGATAATACTGCACGGGGCAGGAAACCAAAGAAGCCACTTCTCCCAACTTATTACGGTGGGCTAATAGTATATGGGAGAGATCAAAAATTTTATCGGAAAGATTATAGAGTTCCACAAAATCAGCACCGCCGGCAAAGGGGTGGAAGAGGATTTCATTGATCACCAGCTCACCCTGCTGTGGGGGCGTAAGTTGGGCAAAAGGATACACACGCATATCAGGTGTATTACCGGCCATATCGCTGAAAGGGGCTTGGAAGTTGAGTTCATAAACCTGCTCATGATTAAATTCCGTATCAAAATGCAATTGCAGTTGCAAGGGACTATTCGAATCATAGCTTATTTCCGAGGGGTGTCCTACTCCATTGTTTACCTTATAAGATGCGGTGTTGAGTGCCTGATGAATGATAAACCACTCATTGACTTCCAACAACAAAGTTTTATCATCAACAATCTTTAGTGTGGTGAGATAAGGGGCTTGCTCGTCGGGTTTTTTTGCACACACACTATTTTCAACTCCAGGCGTGCCGCCATATTGAGCTACGCTCACGCTCCAATTACCTTGCTCCTCAGAGAGATTATTGGGGTCAATTTTTTCGAGGGACCATCCGCCAACACGTTGATTCTCGCTGTTGATCCACTTGTCGGAATACATAGTGCGTGCCATAATCTCCCCCTGTGCATTTTTCAACAACAAGGTTTTTCCGGACTTGGTGAGTAAGGCAATATTGGTTACGGCAGTAGCACGTCCATAGTCTTTCATGACAGGCACAGCAGCGGAAGAGCAAAGGATCAAATAAGACTGGGCAGGAAGTGTAATAGCGCTGATATTGCCCATGGTATTATTATAATTTATTTTCCACCCTTCCAATTTTATTTCTTCTTTGCTGCGGTTGTACAGCTCTATATATTGGAGTTCAGGCAAGCCGCCGGAAGGGTCGGCCTTGGCCATTATTTCGTTAAAAACGATATCGCCAAACGTGGGAGTATAAGGTGGCGGCAGTGGTTCGGCGGGTTCTACCGGAACTATTTCCATGCTTATATTTTCACACCAAAGCAGCTGGTCGGCCGCAGCAGTGTAAGTGTATATCAAGCCGGAAAAATGTGCGGTGGAGTAGGTGGCATGCTTCGCCGGCGCAGCCACAGTGTCAAGTTGGTTAAGATCACCGGTGGTTGTAGCCCGTATAGTCCACAGCCCCTCAGCCGTGCGGGTTACCTCCACAGCGCCGGTACCGGTGGTTTTAATATCTTTCTCCCAATTAATGTTTGTTTTGCGGATATTAGTATACGTGTTATTACGCACGGCGTAAAGGCTGAGGGTGTCGTCGGTATTGCTCCCCTGGTTCACCCCTATCACATAAGCCCGGTAAGCGCCGCCGGAGCGCCATTCGGCAGCAGAAGTATCCGCCATGAGCACAAAGCCCCACTTGTTGCTGCCGCTGGGGTTATAACCGTGTCGCAAGAGAAAACGCCAGGTGATATTATGCTCTTGCGGCATGATGTTTGGCAGAGAGCGATAAATAATATCCGTAGCTGCCACAGTGTTGTTGTAGCTGTGATGGAAAGAGGCGGAGTTCGATGAGGGTGTTGCGGTGGAAATAGTCCACCGGTCGGCTGGAAGCTGTATCCACTCACCGGGAGTATCAAACAGCAAAAACAAGGCAATAAGAAGTGGTGTCATAATATGTGGTTAATGATTATTGGAGAAAATGCCCCGCTACATGGTTGTTGGTGATGTAGCGGATATAGTAGATGTCATTTTCAAAGGTGAAAAAGATATACCAGGTTGTGCGATTGCGTTTACAGGTAATATACTGCCTATCCTTTCCGTATCTTGAAAAATACGGAGGTGCTGATCTTTTATATTTGATATGAATGGTAGACTCTATTTCCTCTACCAACCTTAGAACATAATCCATGGAGGTTTCATAATAATGAAAATACCCGGCAAGGACTAAGTTAAGTGTAAGATCAGTTAAAAAAGACGATACAATTTTATCGTACTTTACGGCGTTCCCACTCATCAAACTTATCTTTCAGTAAGCGACATACCTCTTTTTTGAACTCCTCAGAAGTTAACCAAACAATGTCTTCCTCCCGCTGTGGCTTAGGTTCTTTTATACCCAGCCAGGGGTTCGGGTTTTTCACTTGTTGAAAGTGTTGATTTTCGTGTAATGTGGTGTTTTTTTTCATGAAATTTGGGCGGCGAAATTTGTACTGCAAAGGTAAGCAGATTTTTTTATCCTCCAAATATTTTAGCCAAATTTTATGAAAGGATAACGCCCTGTAAAATCCTTTATCTGCTGCCCCAATTGCTGTATGAAGCGTTGGCTACTCTCCGTATTGGGGTGAAGCAAACGGTGATTTTTAGCAGCAACAATTTTCTCTACTTCAAGCATGATTTTTTTTGTGCCGGAAGAAAAAGCTACATCGGAAAAACGTTCCCAAATATACTCCACCGCTTGTGCTGATGGGTGTAGCATATCGGAAGCGTAGAAACGATAGTCGCGCAACTCGTCCATCATAATTTCATAGGCCGGAAAGTAATGCACGTTTTTATTTTGTTGTTGCAGTTGTTCCACAGCCAATAGCAATGCCGCTTTGCTGAGCTGATTGCCGTGTGCCCCGTCTTTCCAATGCCTTATGGGACTTACGGTAAATATCCATTGTGCATGGGAACCGGCAATAAGCGGTTCAAACAACGCTGCAATTTTTTCCACTGAAAGCATGGAACGCTCAAACTCTACCGCGGGAATTTTATGGCAGTTGTTGACTTCCCTGCCTGTTTCTTTGTGTGTATAAACCCATGCCGTACCTAAGGTAATCATTATGTATGATGCGCTTTTTAAGGCTTCAGCTCCTTTTATTAATTGCTCATTAGCCTGCTGTAAAAAAATATTTTTATCAGGGTGTGAGAATTGACTGTGATGAAAAAAGGTGGTATATAAATCACCGCTCTGTATAATTTCATCATCGGTAAAAGCCCGCATCTCTTGCAAACGCTGCAAACTTTGAACTATAGCCACAGGGTTGTACACCGTTCCGAAAGGATTTACCGTTACGGGAAAGCAACGCTCCCGCATCATCTTACCTATATTGTCGGCAAAGCACGAACCCATGAGCAGCAGCGGCGTTTCATAAGCCAACGGCTGCGGCAGGGTGGGGATTGATATGGGGGTGGAAAGGTTCAAGGGTGCAAGGTGAAAAGGTTAGTTGAGAGTTGAGAATGGAGAGTTGAGAGTTATTCTTTATCTGTGTCAATCTGTGAGATCTGCGGGAGATTTATTGTCTCTTTCAATTTTGCAAGTCCGGCACGGCGGAGGGGCGAGTGGGCAAAGATACGGTTAAATTCCGGTTCGGTCAAGCGCTGCCAGTCCTTGGCGGTATAAGACAATAGCTCCGGCAAGACTTTTAATTCTTCTTGTGTGTGCGCACACGTCTGCTTATTCCACGGACAAGCCAACTGACAACGGTCACAACCAAAAATGTACCCCCGCGTATCAATAGTTACAGGCTCTTTGCTTTCAATGGTGTGGTACGACACGCACTTACGGGCATCTAAAAAGTATGGTTTGCACAGCGCGCCTGTGGGACAAGCAGACAAGCAGTTACAACAGTCGCCACAATGGTTTTGTGTGAAGGGTTTATCATATTCCATCACCACATCGGTGACAAGGGTGGCCAGGAAGGTACAAGAGCCGAAACGGGGAGATATCAAGAGGTTATTTTTACCCACCCAACCCAAGCCCGCACGCACTGCCCAAGCCCGCTCCAAAATTGGTGCCGTATCTACAAAGCCACGTACTGCCGCTTGGGGATAATGTTGTTTAAGCAGGGCTATCAAAACGCTCAGCTTCTCTCTAATAAGATCGTGATAATCATTCCCATAGGAGAACGTCGCCACCTGCGGCAGGTGTGGCGCCTGTCGTTCCTGTTGTGTATAGTTCACCAGCACCACCACCACCGACTGCGCACCTTCAAGCAATAGCTGCGGGTCAACCCGCTTATCGGCATTCCGCTCCATATAAGCCATGCCGGCCTGTGCCCCTTCGGCCAACCAGCCTTGCAGTCGCTCCGCCTCCACCGGCAAATCCGTAGCCTGCGCCACGCCCACATCATCAAAGCCAAGCAGCAAGGCCTTGCGTTTTAGTGACAATGTGAAACTTTCTTGCATTTTTCTCTGATGATTTCATACAAATATACAAAAAAAGCATTATTTTTGTATCACTAACCAAAAACTTCTATGAAAAAGATTTTAGTAATCGGTGGCCTCGGACAAATAGGATCGGAATTAGTTCCGGAATTCAACCAACGTTATGGCAACAATAATGTGATTGTAGCCGATGCGGTTGATGATAAAAACGGTATTGTAAAAGATAACGTATTTGAGAAAATTGATGTGACGGATTGCTCTTCTATCGAAAACTCCATCAAACGCCATAACATTGATACTATTGTGAACCTGGCGGCCATTTTATCGGCTAAAGGCGAACAAAACCCGGATTTAGCATGGCGCATTAATATCGACGGACTACTGAACGTTATCCGCTTAGGTGTACAATACAAACTGGACCGTGTGATGGTGCCCAGCTCTATTGCCGTATTTGGCCCTCAGTCGGTACTGTACAACGCTCCTCAGGAAACAATGTTGACGCCTAACACGATGTACGGTATCACCAAAGTAACCGGCGAAATGTTGGCCGACTACTACTTCAAAAAATATGGCCTTGACTTCCGCGGCATTCGTTACCCGGGCATCATCAGCTACAAAACCCTTCCCGGCGGCGGTACTACCGACTATGCCGTAGAGATTTTCTATGAGGCTTTAAAGCA
>JAVBSQ010000150.1:0-6334 GCA_031556695.1 Bacteroidales bacterium
TTTCACATAGATACTCCGGGTTCACTCCAAACCCTATAGCCTCCAATATGCTTGTTTTTCCGGAATTATTCAGCCCATACAGCAAGTTAATTTTCGAAAACCCGTTGATTCCGAAATCATTAAATCCTTTAAAGCCATTTATATGTAAACGCTCTACCATGTTTACGCGAACTAAGTTGCTATTAACCAACAAAAATACAATAAATTCCGGAATTAACCAAAAATACGTACCTTTGTAGCATGAAACGCCGAATGATGATCACCGCTGATGGTTCACCCACGCTTTTTGTGCCGGAGTTGAATGAAACTTATCATTCTACATATGGGGCAGTGAGCGAGGCTATGCATGTTTATATTGAGTCCGGCCTCTGCTCTTTCCCTGAAGTTTTGAAAGAGGAGTATAATATAGACAATCCTCCTTCCCTTAGAATATTAGAGGTAGGTTTTGGTACAGGGTTGAATGCGCTACTTACTTTGATGACTTCCGGAGCCTTGGGCTGGGACATTTATTATGAAGCAATAGAGAAGTTTCCTTTAACGAAAAAAGAAGCCGCCGGATTGAGCTACCTTTCACGCGATATTGAGCTGCAGCATTTGCATAGTGCAAAATGGGAGAAGGCGGTAAAAATGAAGTTTACCTATATTGATAAATGGTGGATACCCGGCAATTGGCTGCTGCCGGTGGAGGTGGAACCCCATTTTACCTTGAGAAAACGTCACGTTGACTTGTTGGAATATAAGCCAAAAAAGAAATTCCAAACTTTTGACATAATCTATTTTGATGCTTTTGCTCCTACTATACAACCGGAATTGTGGACTGAAGAGGTCTTCCGGAAGATGTACGAGATTTTGGTTCCCGGTGGTGTATTGCTCACTTATTCCGCTGCCGGAAGTGTGAAAACCGCCTTGCGTGCTGCAGGATTTAAGGTGGAACGACTGCCCGGAGCAGCCGGAAAACACCACATGCTCCGTGCTACTAAAGTAATTATCTACTGAAATAATGATAAAGAAACAAAAAACAATTGCCCTGGTGGCGCATGATAACCGCAAACGCGATATTATAGAATGGGTAGAGTTTAATCATGCTATCCTAAAACGCTATCATTTGGTGTGTACCGGTACTACCGGTAGCTTGATTTTGCAAGCTTTAAAGCATAAACTGGGAAAAGAAGCCGATAAAATACAGATCACTCTTTTAAAATCGGGCCCTTTGGGTGGCGACCAGCAGTTGGGGGCTATGATTGCTGAAGCAAAGATTGATATGTTGATATTCCTGTGGGATCCTATGCAGCCTCAGCCGCATGATGTGGACGTGAAAGCTCTATTGCGTATTTCCAGTTTGTATAATATCCCTTCAGCCTGTAATCGTTCTACGGCAGATTACCTTATCTCATCGCCCTTGTTTGACAGCGATTATCGGCCGGCGCTAAAAGATTTCTCGGGATACTTAACCAGAAGTGTGGATTTATAGTGAAATAAAAAACCCGCCGGGAAGGCGGGTTTTTTATTTATGCCGGGCTAATTGCTCCTACGGGACAAGCGTCAGCGCAAGTACCGCAATCGGTGCAAACATCGGGATCAATTTTGTAGATATCACCGGGAGAGATCGCTTCTACCGGACATTCATCAATACATGTACCACAAGCAGTACAATCAGTTGAAATTTTGTGAGCCATTCTTTTTTAATTTAAAAGGTTTTGAATATTCAAAAGCAAAGATAACACTTTTTATTAAAAAAAACAAAAAAAATAGTTAAATTTGTAGCTTAAATATTTTTAAGATGAAACTTTTTACTATACTCACAAGTGCTGCTTTACTTTTTTTAGGCACAAGCATCAATGCCCAAGATGGTGCGCTTACCATTAAATTTGACGAAACCGTGCATGATTTCGGTAATATAGACCAAAAAGCAGGCCCTCAAACCTGTGATTTTTACTTTACAAATACCGGCACTACGCCCATCATTATTCAGAATGTATCTGCGTCCTGTGGATGTACTACCCCGGGCTGGAGCAAGGAACCTATAGCCCCGGGCGCACGCGGCTTTGTGAAAGCTACCTACAACCCTTCCGGTGTGATGCCTTTTGATAAAAGCCTTACCGTTTATTCTAATGCTAAACCTTCACCTATGGTGTTGCGTATCAAAGGACGTGTGGTAGCCCAGCCTCCCACAACTGAAGAGCAATACCCTCAAGCATTTGGCGCTTTACGCCTGCGCAACAAGGAACTTTCCCTCGCGCGCGTGAGCCAGGGTGCCGTGAAACGTGACTCTATTGAAATTATTAATACCGGTGATGAGCCCCTTAAACTCACCTTCACCAATGTGCCTAAATACATAAAAATAGATGCTCCTGCCACACTGAATAAAGGCGAGAAAGGTTTTATCCGTTGTACTTTTAATACTGCCACGGCTAAACCTCAGGTATGGGGAGTGGTGAAACAACCCGTAAATATTTTAATTAACGGCAAAGCACAAGCTAACGCTAAGTTTACGGTGGCTGCTACTGTGGAAGACGATTTCAGTAAATTGACTCCGGCTGACTATGAACAAGCTCCTGCCGTGGCTGCAGGAAATGCCTCTTATAATTTTAATGCCATTAAATTAGGCGAAACTATTACCGCTGAGTACGAAGTGGTCAATACCGGCAAGTCACCCCTTATTATTCGTCAGTCTTATGCCGAATGTACTTGTTTGAAAGTTACCGCACCGGTTTCCATTAAACCCGGTGAGAAAGCAGTGGTGAAGGCAGTGCTTAACACGGCAAAAGAAGAGGCCGGCGATAAATTCTATACCATCACCCTGGTAACTAATGCGCCTTCGCAAAGTACCACTATACTTATGCTTACCGGAAAAATAGAATAATGAACCTCATCGACGATAGCGCCCTGGTGGTTAATGAAGGAGTGGACCAACCTCCTATAGTCAATCCGAACGCTGCAGCCCTTTTAAAAAAAAGGCAGCAGCGTTTGTTGCAAGTACCGGAATATGTAGAAGGCATTTTATCCGGAAATATTACTATTTTGAGTAAGGCCATCACTCTGGTGGAAAGCCTTTTGCAGGAGCATCGACTAATTGCCCGCGAGGTGTTGGAGGCTTGTCGCCCCCACGCTAACCGTTCGGTGCGCTTGGGTATCACCGGTGTCCCCGGTGCCGGGAAAAGCACTTTTATAGAAGCCTTCGGTACTTACCTTACTACAAAGGGGCATAAGCTTGCTGTGTTGGCCATCGACCCCAGCAGTGAGCGCACTAAGGGTAGTATTTTGGGCGATAAAACCCGTATGGAGAACTTGAGTGTTGATCCCAACGCCTTTATTAGGCCTAGTCCCAGCGCCGGTTCTTTAGGCGGAGTGGCGCGCAAAACACGTGAGTCCATTCTCCTCTGTGAAGCGGCCGGCTTCGACACTATTATTGTTGAAACGGTGGGGGTGGGGCAGTCTGAGACTGCTGTACACTCTATGACCGATTTCTTCCTGCTATTGATGATTTCCGGTGCGGGTGATGAACTTCAGGGTATTAAGCGCGGTATCATGGAGATGTCCGATATGCTGGTGATTAATAAGGCCGACGGATCTAATGTTGATAAAGCCATGCTGGCGCAGGCGCAATACCAAAGCGCTTTACGCTTATTTCCCATGTCTGAGTCCGGTTGGGAGCCTAAGGCATTGACTTGTTCTTCTTTGGAAAAAACGGGCATGGACAAGATTTATAGGCAGATTGATGCTTATATGAATCAAACTAAGGGCAACGGTTTCTTTGACCACCGGCGTCGTGAACAGGCGCGCTACTGGATGTATGAAACCATCAATGAGGCCTTGAAAGATGATTTTTATCATAATCAAGAGGTAGAAAAAGCCTTGGCCAACAAGGAGGAGCAGGTGCTTAACGGGCAGGCCGACTCCTTCACTGCCGCTGCCGAATTATTGGATAATTACTACAAAAATAAATAAGGTCCTCCAATTGCGGCCAAATTGCCTTTTACTGTAGTCTACAACCCCTCCTCCACGTTCCACACGTAGGCGTTCAAGCCTTGTGCTTCAGCACGCTCATTAAGCTCTCGTAGACGTGCCATCAGGCGCGAGGCCTTGGCATCATCTACTACAGCTATAACACTGGCATTCTTGGAAGGCCAGGCATGGGTGCCGTAGTGTGGTTCACCTTTGTTACTGCCGCGGCCAAAGGTTTCTTCCCAACGGGTGAAACCTCTGATGCCTTCAGCGTCTAATATATTTTGTACGGGCTCGTTCAAGGTTTGCCCAAATACTATAAAAATACTCTTCATTATATTATAAGTTACAAAGTTACACGTTACAAGTTACAAAGTTACTGTTTTTTGTGAAAGTAACTTTGTAATCTCGTAACCTTTTTATTAATCTATTTTATTGGCTTTTCGTTCTTTCTTTAATTGACGGTTACCAAAGGAGGAGTAGATAGCCGGAATCACCAACAAGGTAAGCAGGGTAGAGAAAGTTAAACCACCTACTACAGCTACGCCCATGGGCTTCCAGATCTCAGAGCCTTCACCGCTACCTACAGCCAAAGGAATCATACCTAAAATAGTAGTCAGCGTGGTCATCAATACAGGGCGCAAACGCGATTTACCGGCTGTGATTACCGCCTGGTTCACACTCAGGCCGCGCTCCCGTTGCAGGTTGGTAAAGTCAACAATCACAATACCGTTCTTCACCACTATACCCACCAACATGATGGCGCCAATGAGGGCAATCATACCCAGCGGCGTGCCGGTCATCCACAGGGCCAGGAATACCCCTGTGAAGGCAAAAGGAATGGAGAACATGATGATGAAGGGCATACGGAACGACTCAAACTGGGTAGCCATCACAATATATACCAATATGATAATCAGAACGAGCAGGGTGAGCAGGTCGCCAAAAGCCTCCTGCTGGTCTTCCACAGTACCGGCAATAGCCACGCTCACACCGTCGGGAATTTCCAACTGTTTGATTTTTTCTTGTGTTTGTGTCGCCACATCACCCAGGGCAGCGCCGGAGAGTGAGGTGGTAACGGTGATTACACGCTGACGGTTTTCATGTTCAATCTTAGGAGGAGTGAAGCGTTCCACCACTTTTGAAACTTCTTTCAAGCGTATGGATTGTCCCATATTGTTATACAGGAGTATATTTTCTACGTCTTCCACAGAAGTACGGAAGTGCTCGTCATAGCGTACAATGATATCGTACTCTTCACCGTTTTCACGGTATTTAGAGGCCGTGAGCCCGTTGATACGGTTGCTCACAAACATGGCGGCAGAGGCTGTGTTCAAGCCGAAACGCGCCAGTTTTTCACGATCAAAGTCCACCTGCATTTCCACGCGCATCTGTTCACGGGACAAACGTACGTCGCGGGTGCCTTTGATGTTTTTCATGCTATCAGCCAGAGCCTGCGCTACCTTCTCGGTAGCATTGAAATCGTAGCCGTACACTTTCACATCAACTCCGTTTGATCCGCCCATGCTGCCTTGGTTGCCGCCGGGTGTTACACTGTATTTTACCACCTCGGGGAGCTTGGCAATTTCTTCACGCATTATTTCCGCTACCTCTTCCATACCGCGTTGTCCGCGACCTTTGCGGGTGTGCAGCTCGTCCATCACCACGGTGAAGGTTATGGCATTCACCCCGGAGTTACCGAAGAGAGCGGCAAAGCCGGCCTGGTCATCAGCCCCCGCGCTCACGGAGAGCACGCGTATTTCGGGACATAATTCACGGAAACGATCGCCCAAACGTTGGCCTACTTCAGCGGATTGTGTGATGTTATAACTTACCGGCAGTTCCACAGAAGCGCTGATTTGTCCGTTATCGGAGGTGGGGAACATTTCTGTGGGCACCACGCTCAAGAGCATCAAGCTGGCCAGGAATATAGCTGCTGCCCCGCCAATGGTAGCCGAACGGTGACGCACGGCCCAGGTTAACAGTTTTGCGTAGGCATCGTCTAATGCATCGAGCGCTTTATCTATGGGTTTAAAGATAATACCCAATCCTTTGTACGTGTGGCTGGCCTGGAAGCGCAGCATACGTGCCGAGAGCATGGGGGTTAAGGTGATAGCCGCAATGGTAGATACTACTACGGTGATAGATACGATCCAGCCCAATGGTTTAAACATGATACCGGCAATGCCGCCCGTCATGGTTAAAGGAAGGAACACGGCTACCACGGTGAGCGTTGTAGCCAACACGGCCAACCAAACTTCATTTGTCGCATAAATAGCTGCATCTTTCGGCCGGGCACCGCGTTCCAAGTGTTTAACAATATTTTCCAATACCACAATAGCGTCGTCCACCACCATACCAATGGCTATGGAGAGGGAGCTGAGTGATA
>JAVBSQ010000023.1:0-23519 GCA_031556695.1 Bacteroidales bacterium
GCTCACATCGCCGGCGGGACCCCAAACCGAAAGCTGGGGCAACCTAAATACAAAGAACTACCTACCTCCACACAGTGATTTTTGACCAGCGCCAGTGCGTTTTGTGCGACGGCCAATTACCACAATATTCCAACGGGTCACCCGTCATTGCGAGGAATTTGCCGACAGGCAAATGAGGAAGCAAACCACTCTAAAATAACGAGACCATAAAACTAAGAGCATCGCGTCTCTATCCCACCTCCGGCGCTGCGCGCCACCTCCGCCAGCGGAGGACAGCCCCGCAACAACATCTTCACTATATCTCCACTCTACCAACATATCACCGCGCGAGGGCGTGACTGCAGGGCGAGCCGGAGAGGGCGTGAATGAAAAAAATAGTAAGGCCGGATGTAACGGCCGAGCGTTATTTTTTTCAGAGCGGGAAGCAGCATCCTGCAGTCTTGATCTTTTTGTTACTTTTTGTATCAAGACAAAAAGTAAGTAATAGAAAGAACAATATGTTTTTGTTTTGTTGCAATGCAACAAAACAAAAAGGGGCTTGGGTTGATGAGAAATAACAGTATAAGAAGAGAAGAGAGAGTAACCGCAGCCCCTAAAACAAGTTAAAAGTTAGAAAGTAAAAAGTTCGTAAAGAAAAATTCTTTACAACTTTATGAACTTTATAACTTTATAAACTTTATAACTTTATAAACTTATATAAGCGATAAACAATAAAATCCCGCACCACTAAAAAGTGAAAAGTTCGTAAAGAAAAATCTTTATAACTTTATAAACTTTGCCACTTTATAAACTTAAATAGCGGAGTTCTAGCGTAGGCTTTGAAATCTATACTTTGCTTAAGAGGCTGTGAGATGCCTTAGAAACAAGATAAATTAGGCCCACACCTGATCGTTTATGCGTATGGGCTGGAGGCCCTAATATGTATATTGGAAAAGGGTGGGCGCTAACCTTAAATCCTCGTTTCTGTAGAAGTTTCTCACATTTCTTAAGCAGAGCAGATAAAGCAAGCGCCGAATTGTCTCAGTCGTAACTTGAGACCGTGCGGAAAACAATGAACGTGGTGCAAAAATAACACCTCCTAAAATAATAAGCAAGGATTTATCGTTAAATAGTGATATTATTTCAACTTTTCTTGAAATCACTCGGTGACATATTATTGGCGGAATAATTGCTTAAAATGCCTCTGTGATCCTGAAATACACACCCCAATCGTTTTTGCCCACTGCGCCGTCAATGCCCGCATTGATATTGTATTTGGGAATTAATTTAAACCGCAAACCTACACCTCCGCCCTGTAATACCTGACTCTCCGGATCAACAGTCATGGCCAAGCCGAAGAAACCGACAACACCCCAGCGTTTATAAAAATTCCATCGAAGTTCGGTCTGTGCAGCATAAGTCTGGTTGCCACGATATTGCCCTTGTGTATAGCCGCGAATATCCTTGCCGCCCACATAACTCTGTGAGGCGAAAGGCACATCACCCAAGCCAATATTGCCGGAAAAACGAGAAGCTAATACCATTGATTCGTTGAGGCGGGTATAATAATTTACAAAAACATACAGTTTATTAAACAAGCTGTCGTTACCCAAAAAAGCGGGATTATTGGTATACCGAATGGCCGCCGTTATCCCCTTATCCGGATTATATTGGTTGTTTTTAGTGTCATACATCGATACCAGTCCCCATGAATTGGTGTTGGTTTTTTGTGTTTCCACCGTGCCGTCGGGTAATGTAAAGTCTACATCAGTGTGCATTATTGAAAAGGTGGGGCCTACATATAAATGCTTATACACTTGAAAGAGCGGTGAGAAAAAGACAAAATATCCGGCATTGGCATAAGGTACCTCTACCATATTACCATAGTCGGGAATATCTTGGTAAGTTTGGAAGTGTGCGCTGAAATAGCCGCCGCCCACGGATAAGCGGACAAAATCATCCCACAAAAAAAGCTGTGAAAAAGCCATCACCGCCCAGTTGTTTTTAGTTGTATATTGCGCATTTAAAATAACACGTGATGGCGAAGTTGCCGAGTCTTGTGTCGTCTTAAAAAACATCATACCCAAACCACCAATACCCACACCACGCGAGCGATTGAAGGATAGGGTCGGAATGCCGGTAATGGCAATGTTCTTATCTGCTTTTTTAGAGGTGGTTTTAGTCGTATCTGTTGTTTGTGCTATAGCGGGGAATGAAGAGATCAATAATAAAAAAAGCACCAAATTTGTTTTCATAATATAGATTTTCTATACGATGAGCAAATTTGGTGCCAAAAAGACAACCTGGCAGCCTCTGCCAATTAATTTAACACCTATAAAGAAGCTAAGGCCGCCTGGTCGTCATACTATTTCTTTAACCATTTATACAATGTTCCGGCTAAAATAGCGCCAACAATAGGAGCTACCCAAAAAAGCCAAAGTTGTTGCAAGGCAACACCTCCAACAAACAAGGCTTGTGAAGTACTGCGGGCCGGGTTTACAGAGGTATTGGTTACAGGAATGCTGATCAAGTGAATCAAAGTCAAGCCTAAGCCAATAGCGATGGGTGCAAAGCCCTTAGGTGCACGTTCGTCGGTAGCGCCGAGAATGATGAACAGGAACATGAAGGTCATCACAATTTCAGTGATCAGGGCTGAGCAAAGGCCAAATCCTTCGGGGGAAGCTTCGCCGTAGCCATTGGCTGCAAAACCACCGATCTCTTTGCCACTTCCGGTAACAATGAAATACAAGATAGCTGCAGCAAAAATACCGCCTAATACCTGAGAAACAATATAAGGCAGAATTTCTTTGCCTTCAAATTTTCCACCGGCCCATAAACCGAGGGTTACGGCAGGGTTGAGGTGACAACCTGAGATATGTCCGATAGCAAAAGCCATGGTCAATACGGTTAAGCCAAAAGCGAAGGCTACGCCTAACCAGCCAACATGTGAGCCGGCCAATACAGCAGTTCCACAACCGCCCATTACGAGCCAGAAAGTTCCAAAAAATTCAGCAGTTAATTTTCTTGTCATATATTATAAGTGATTAAGTAATTAAGAGATTGGGTGATTAAGTGATTAAGAAATTGATTCTAATCCTTTAATCTCATTTTATTACGTTCAGTTCTTTCCCCACCTTCACAAAGGCGGCAATAGCTTTATCAAGATGCGCTTGCTCGTGTCCGGCGGAGAGTTGTACACGTATACGTGCTTGCCCCTGCGGCACTACCGGATAGTAAAAACCTACTACGTAGATACCTTCTTCCAACATACGGCTTGCAAATTCTTGCGACAGCTTGGCATCATATAACATCACAGCACAGATAGCGCTCTGTGTGGGCTTAATATCAAATCCGGCGGCTACCATCTTATCACGGAAATAGCGTACGTTTTCCTGCTGTTTGGTATGCAGTTCGTTGCTTTCTTCCAACATTTTAAAGACTTCGAGTCCGGCACCCACCACTGCGGGGGGGATAGAGTTGGAGAAGAGATATGGGCGGGAGCGTTGGCGCAACATAGCCACAATCTCCTTACGGCCGGTGGTGAACCCGCCAATGGCACCGCCAAAGGCTTTACCCAGCGTTCCGGTGTAAATATCTATTTTTCCGTAAGTAGAGAAGTGTTCACTTACACCACGTCCTGTAGGGCCTACCACGCCGGCAGAGTGGCACTCGTCTACCATTACCAGGGCGTCATATTTTTCGGCTAAGGCACAAATTTTATCCATGGGAGCTACGTTGCCGTCCATAGAGAATACTCCATCAGTGACGATTATGCGGTGACGTTGTGCCTGTGCTTTTTTCAAACATTCTTCCAGTTCGTTCATATCGGCATTGGCATAACGGTAACGCTGCGCTTTACACAAACGCACACCATCAATGATAGAGGCATGGTTCAGTGCGTCGGAGATGATAGCGTCGTTTTCGTCAAATAAGGGCTCAAAAACACCACCGTTGGCATCAAAGCAGGCAGCGTAAAGAATCGTATCTTCAGTTTTAAAATAACGTGAAATAGCAGCTTCCAGCTCTTTGTGTATATCTTGAGTGCCGCAAATAAAACGTACACTGGACATGCCGTAACCGTGTGTAGCCATAGCCTCTTGTGCAGCCTTCACCACTCGCGGGTGATTAGATAAGCCGAGGTAATTGTTGGCGCAGAAGTTCAGCACGTCTTTACCGCTGTTCACATGTATTTGTGCTTGTTGTGAAGAAGTGATTACACGCTCTTCTTTGTAAAGACCGGCCGTTTGTATGCCCTGGAGTTCAGTAGCCAGGTGTTGTTGTATTTTTCCGTACATATAGAAAATTTCAAGATTTCAAGATTAATTGTAGATATAATTTAAGATAGCAGCGAGGTGTTCGGCGGCAGTGGCTAGCCGGCGTTCCAGCATTGATACATATTTGAAGTTGTATAGATAGGGTTTTTCTACATAAGATTGTGAGGCATAAACCATTTCAGTGGTTTGATAAGTTCCCCAGGCCCAGTCGAGAATAGTAGCATTATCGCCTTTGAAGACTGTTTTTTGCAAGGGGTACACACGTTTAATATGGGTGGCATATTCGGTATAGCTGAGCTTTTGCATATCCACAAAAGTGTCATCCCACAGGCTGTGCAGACTGGTATTCCGGTCAAACCATTTGATGCGAATACTATTTCCTCCACGGTCCTCCGCTCTGCCCATATGCATGGGACAATGCATATCTTCTACTATATGCACCAACATTTTTAGCATATTGGTATCGTTAGGGTTTTGTTTCATATGTGCAGTGAGCTCCATTACGCGGAATACATTCTCGCCGGCGGTTTGTTTTACGGCCAAAGTATCAAAAGCCTCGCGGGTCAGTCCCCCATCAAGATTAGTGTAGTGCCAGGTATCGGTTCCGTTGTAGGCACTGTCGGAGCGCACAAAATCACCCCAGTTGGACATCATGGCCACACTGCTGTTCCCGAAGATAGCGGTTACTTTTTTCTTCGCTTTATTCGTCATCCGGCTCTCAGCCATTTCGCCTATGATACGGTGGCCGGAAGGCCCCCAGGCCGCAGCCGTAAAAGGTAGAAGGGTGAAAAGGTACAGGGTGAAAAGGGGAATCTGTTTCATCTTAAATTCATTAGGGAATTATTTTTTTCTTCGGGCTTCCATTAGTTTACCATCTTCATATGCTTTTAATAATTCAGCTTTCTCAAAATAGTAAATATCCTCCTCATTATATTCATCTTCTTCATGAAGAGTGTTATTATACTTACCCCTGCTGTAATTGTATTTATTACTTACAAAAAACACAGTATCAGCTTGAATTTCTACAACTTTCAGTAAAGTATAGTCGCCTTCTTCATCTTCATTTGTAGCATATTTGTACACATCGCCAATCTGTGGATTATTGAGGTATTCTTCTGTATTCACATCAGTGTAATAAGCTGCAACAAATATACCAATAAGAATTAATAGTATTACAAAACTTCCACTATATAAAGATATGGGTGTTTTTATTTTTGATTTTACATCTGCATAAGCATTATTGATGCTTTCAGGCAGACTCTTCTTCTCAAATTCGGCATGACATTTATCACAAGAGAAGCTGTATTTTTTCCCCATTGGAAAAAACGAAAGGCCCATATTATGGGCATATTTTTGTATGACATTAAGACGAACGGATTCTTCTGCTCCACACTTTGGACATTTACAATTAAGAGTTTCTGAAAAAATTAGTTTCTCTGCTTTTTGGTTTTCTTTCATAGATATTTATTTCATTAGGAAGTTAATATCTTCTCCTGCCTTGTATTCCTTGGGTTCCTGTCCTTTTTTGAATACGCGGAGAGGGCGCTCCCCGTGCAGGCGCAAATTGTGGCCTTCCACATAAAACATACAAGCCTCGCGTAATCCTGCTACATAGTTGTTGGGGTTGGCGGCAAGGTATTCTTCAATACGTTGTTCGCGTGTTTCGCCGGCATGGCCTGAGGGGTGGGCATCAAGGTAGTGCGGATTAATTTGGAAGGGTATGAGATTAAAAGCACTAAAGCTTTGCGGCTCTACAATGGGCATATCATTGGTGGTGCAGATAGTGGGACAGGTAAGGTTAGAGCCTGCGCTCCAGCCCACGTAAGGCATTCCTGCCTTGGCACGCTCACGTACAACGTCAATAATACCTAAGTCTTGCACTGTTTTCAGCAGGTGGAAGGTGTTGCCGCCGCCTACCATGAGGGCTTGCGCTTCCGCCACTGCTTTTTTCGCATCGGCGTGATGGTGAATACTGTCCACCTCAATCCCTAAGGGAGATAATTTATCCTGCACCTTTTTTTGGTATTCATCATAACTGAAAGTTACGGCAGCAAAGGGTACAAACAGCACTTTACTTACACCGTTAGCCTTCAGGAAATCAACAATATTTTGTTTACAATACTCCAAATACACCTCGCCGGCGTTGGTAGAATTACTGATCAAAAGAAGCTTCATGGGTAAAATTATTATCGATTAGGACTGCTAAGGTAAGCATTTTTTAAGAATTGCCGAAAAAAACAACATAAATTTTGTGGATTTAATTTTACTTCCTATCTTTGTATCAATCAGATACAAAATCCGCCATACTCACATCAATTAATTAAGAGACAAAACACTTATAAAGGCCCGGTTTAATTATTGTAAAATAGTCCACTTTTTTTGTGGAGTGTTAAAAATAGTATTATCTTTGTAGTGTTGTTAGAAACAACCATGGAAATAAAGTTTGATAAAACGTATTTGAAAGAGTTATATTGTACCGGTAAAACAACGGATAAAAAACGCCGCTTTCAACCACAAATAGCTGCAAAATATCGTAAAACGATTGATATTCTTGAGTCGGTTTCCTGTGTAGAGGATCTTTTTTTATATAATGCGCTAAACTATCAAAAATTGAAAGGAAACAAGCTTGGATTGGAAGCCGTTCGGGTAAATGATCAATATCGTATTGAATTTAAAACACTCAAAATAGCCGCAGAAACAGTAATAACAATATGTAATATCATAGAATTATCTAACCATTATAAGTAAGCATTTTATGGATAATATAAAATTCGGGTTCACTCCAACACACCCCGGTGAAGTCCTGAAAGACGAAATTGAATATCGTAAACTTTCGCAAAGTTTGTTGGCAAAGCAAATGGGAATATCATACAAGATTTTAAACGATATATTAAATGAACGCCGTCCTGTTACCATCACCACCGCAATGATGTTTGAGGCAGCGCTCGGCATTCCGGCCTATTCACTAATCAATCTTCAAACTAAATATAGTATGCAGATGGCTATTAATGATAAATCATTCACCAAGCGTTTGTCCGAAATCCGTAAAATGGTCGCAATGTTTTAAAAGCCGGCATAAATTTTGTGGATTTAATTTTAAAATCCTATCTTTGTATCAATTTAAAACAAAATCCGCCATGGCCACACCCATTAAAGACACCCCGATACTTACCGGCAAAGATGCCCGCCGCTTTGAACAACGTATGAAAGAGGTAAAGCCTTTACCGAAAGAAGAAATTGATCGAATGATGGAAGCATTAAAGCTGTTCCAAAAGATGGGAGTGTTTAAATTCTAGTTTTTACATGATTGACTTTAGCAGCTTATCCACAACAAAGCTGTCTTCTACTATGGAAATTAAACCGTTTCACAGCAATGATGCGGACTTGAATAATTTCTTAAAAGATGATGCATTGCATTATTTAGATGAGCGTATGGCTGTTACTTATATTCTTGAATATAATGATCAGGCTGTGGGGTATTTTTGCTTGCTCAATGATAAAATGGTATTTGATACTACTAGTATTTCGGAAAAATATTTTTGGAATCGCTTCAATCGTAAAAATAAAATTCCTAACCAAAAACGTCATAAAACTTATCCGGCAGTAAAGATTGGACGATTGGCTGTGGCTAATATTTATGAAGGACAAGGAGTGGGGCGGTTTATCCTAGATGGCATAAAAGCTTTTTTAGCGGCCAGCAACGATATTGGGTGCCGATTCCTAACGGTTGATGCCTACTACACCGCCTGTGATTTCTATGCAAAAAATCAATTCAATTTTATTTCCGATAAGGATCAACTTGAAAATACGCGCTTAATGTATTTCGATTTAAAGCACATTTGCTAAATCTTTTGTACCTTTGTTGGACTAGAATATTTTGCCAATGTCTTACAACGAACAAACACTAAAAGATTTATTCACCTCTTGGGCACACTCGCCCGTTGAGAGTATGGCGGAACTGCCGCAGGCCGGCTCCAACCGCCGCTACTTCCGCCTCAGCGGAGGAGGAAAACAAGCGGTGGGTACCTATGGCAGCGACCTCCGTGAGAATAACGCCTTTATGGAAATAGCCCGCGTGGGCGCGCACAACGGCGCTCCCGTACCGCAACTCTACGCCGTAGCCGCCGATGGACTACACTACCTGCAGGAAGACATGGGTGACCGCTCGCTCTACACCCTCCTCAACACCCCCGAAGCTCCCGCCTTGCTCCAACAAACTATGGAACAGTTGGCCTTCACACAAATAAAAGGCATGCAGGGGCTGGACTATAAGCAATGCTATCCCGTAGAGGGCTTTGACCGGCGTAGTATTCAGTGGGATCTGAACTATTTCAAATATAATTTTCTCAAATTGATAAAAGTCGATTTCGATGAAAAACGACTGGAAGATGATTTTGATACCCTGGTAGATTATCTCTCGCAGCTTGATGCCTCGCACTTTATGTACCGCGATTTCCAAAGCCGTAACGTCATGGTTGATGATAATAACAAAGCGCGGTTCATCGACTTCCAGGGCGGTCGCCGCGGCCCCTTGGCTTACGATGTAGCCTCGTTCCTCTTTCAAACACGGGCTAATTTTGACGAAGACTTCAAAGAATTGCTCTTGCAGCAATATCTCAATGCTGCAGAAAAATTGATCAGTATAGACCGTCAAAAATTTATAAAAGAAGTATATACATTTGCTTTTTTTAAAGGCCTGCAAAACCTTGCTACCTACGGTTATCGCGGACTATTCGAAAAGAAAGCCCTCTTTCTCCAAAGCATACCGCAAACCCTCACCAACCTCTGTTTATTGATCAATAGTGGTAAATTAAACCACCTTTACACCACTTACCTCTTTGAATTAGTACAAGGTAACAGGTACAAGCTACAAGGTGAAAACCACTCATCACTCATCACTCATCACTCATCACTTTTAATTACCGTCACCTCCTTCTCCTACCGCGAAGGCTATCCCATTGACTACAGCGGCAACGGCGGTGGTTTTGTATTCGACTGTCGCGGCCTCAACAACCCCGGCCGTCTCCCCGACTTTCGCACACTCACCGGTCGCGACCAGCCGGTGATCGACTACTTGAAAACCGACTCGCGTGCTGATGAATTTCTGCAACATGTGTTTTCAACGCTTGATATTAGCGTGAGCAACTATCTTGAGCGCGGCTTCTCCAGCTTGTCCGTTGCCTTTGGTTGTACCGGTGGACAGCATCGCTCCGTTTATTGTGCTGAACAAACGGCCCAATACCTTTCGCAAAAATACAAGACCAACATTCAGCTTGTGCACCGCGAGCAAAAAATTGACCAATTTATTCCTGCCGCCTTATGAAAGCCATGATCTTAGCGGCGGGACTGGGTACCCGACTCGGTGCCCTCACCGCCAATAGGCCCAAAGCATTGGTGGAACTCAACGGGAAACCCTTGTTGGAAATAGTATTGAAACGACTGCATAGCTTCGGTTTCAATGATATTATTATTAACGTACATCACTTTGCCGAACAAATAACCGGCTATCTTTCCGCAAACAATAACTTCGGCCTGCAAATCACTATCTCCGACGAGTGGGAGTTATTGCTGGATACCGGCGGCGGCATTAAAAAAGCAGCTTCTTTTTTTGATGATGGAAAACCATTCCTTGTTCACAATGTGGATATCATGAGCAACATAGACCTGTTGGCCTTGTATAACTACAACCTTGACACAAAGGCTATGGCCACCCTGGCCTGCAAGCAGCGCGAATCATCACGCTACTTCCTCTTTAACGAGGAGCAGCGCCTCTGCGGTTGGGAAAACACCAAAAGCGGAGAGCAGAAAATAGCTATCCCTACCGTCTCACCCAATCGTATGGCTTTTAGCGGCATACATATCATCAGGCCGGAATTGGTGCGGCAAATTACACAAACCGGAGCCTTCTCTATTGTGGACAGCTACCTGCAACTCGCAGCGCAGAACCTTATCAACTGTTACGATACCCGCGATGCGCAAATAGTTGATGTAGGGAAACCGGAACAGCTAAAACAGTCAATTTACTCAATTTTTTAACTTAGGCCCGACTTAGGCCCGACTTAGGCCCGACTACTGCTGTTTTGTGGTGTAATATTTTTGTTTTGAGCTGTTTACTTTGTCTGGTATGGTAAGAGAAAGGAGTTTGGCATCTATCAAAGGTTTGATGTGCTTATTAAAACTCTTTGTATTGTTATAAACACCTATCATCTCCAATATCTCTTTTCTGCTTTTTGCTTCAATGCAAAACCGGAGAATTTCTGAATCTTGCGTGAGAATTGCAGCAATAGGTTCGTTTTCTATTACATCTATAAACTCAGGATGTATTGGCAGAATGGCAAGAAAATTTGTATGTTGTTCATCAGTTTCAAAGATAGGCTTGGGAGAACCGTTTTGTTCCATTTTACGATAAATAATAGGAAAACCTGTTCCCCGCCCTTCTGTGAGTTCTAATTCTTTTAAAAAATCTCCGATGCGACGATTTCGATAATCGCGCGCATAAATTTTTTTCGTTTTTAGCATTGCTTTATCGATAGGAGGGAGCGGGCCGGGAAAAGAAAGCACCATGATTTTGTCCGGATAAACACTGATCTCAATTGAACCGGGGTGCTCGTAACTTCGATGATAAAATGCATTGGCAACAATTTCTTCCAAAGCTTCATATGGGTAATTCCAAATGCGTAGCGCTTCGGCCTGTCCCGGTATTTTTATTACTTTTTCTACCAGCACAACACCGCTAATATATTCAAGCAGGTTTTTAATTTGTTTGAAAATTGGCCCTCTAAATGTCTTTTCCGAGAACTCAATACCATCTTCATCTTTATAAATTACAACCTCAGAAAAAGCACCTCTGAAAAATTTATGTGGTTCCAGATTGAAGAAAAGCAATGCTGCATTTATGGGATGTAAATTCTCATGACTTCCCTTCAGCAGTTGCATTTGTAGTCCAAGTTCCTCCTTGGTCATATTGTGGGCCTCTTTGCTTAGTTCGCTTTCTACAAGATGTAAAAATTCAATCATTAAATCTTTATCCAAATCATTGATGCTAACTTGGTGATTTACTCTATCGTCAAATGGCGCCACTATTGCAATGGAATGTAGAAAACGATCGTCATCTTTTGACGCAGGTTTAGTAACGGAACCTCGGCGAACATATATCCGTTTTGCGGTTTTCTCTCCTAATGTTTGCGGTGCTTTGTATGGCCGTACCTCACCTCCGGGAGCCCAAATGATAAAAATAAGTTTGTCTTGATATATTGCTGGTGTTGTTACCGGTGTGTAATGGGGCTCTAGCTTATGACAAAGTTCTACCAATTCTTTCTGAATTTTGTCAATTTGATTCTCTTGTAATCCTATGGGAGGAAATACCGGCCGACCATCAATTTCATCTACGCCAACCACAATGTATCCACCACCCCAATTGTTGATATCATTAGCAAAAGCACAAATGGTATGAATGACTTCTTCAGGGTTCCAATTTTTTTTAAATTCAAGCCTGTCCCATTCAATTACTCGGCCTTTTAGAAGTTCATTTATATTTATTGGAAGTGGCATAATAATTGTATATATATTTTTACAAAGTTAATTACTTTTTAGAAATATATATTATTTTCTTTTTCAATTTGATAATTGAATAAAAAGTCTTATATTTGTTCATCATGAACAACATCAAAACCATTATCTTTGACCTGGGCGGCGTGCTTATCGACCTTGATAGAAACGCCTGCGTGCACGCTTTTGAACAGCTTGGCGTACTTGATGCCGACAAATATTTGAGCGCTTACATTCAGCAGGGAATTTTTCTTGAACTGGAAGAAGGGAAACTCAGCGAACAAGAATTTTGTGACGAATTTCGTAAGCTGTCCACCAACAAAAATATTACCAATGATCAGATACGTGATGGTTGGTGCAAATTCCTCATTGATATCCCCGATTATAAACTCGATATGCTGCTTGAATTGCGCAAAAAATACCAGGTATTCATGCTCAGCAACACCAACTGCATGGTGTCCGGCTATTATACCAACACCATTTTTACCAAGCAGGGGTGTACCATTGACGACTATTTTGACCGCCGTTACCTCTCCTACGAGATTGGTAGCGTGAAACCCGGCCACCATATTTTTAAACACCTTATCGCCGATTCAGGTATCAATCCACAAGAGGCACTCTTCTTAGATGATGGTGAAAAGAATATCATTGCAGCCAAAGAGCTCGGTTTTCAGACTTATTTGGTTGCACCACAAGAAGACTTCAGGCATTTATTCCAATGAAACAAATCATCAAAAATATACTGATTTTCCCTTTTTGGCTGCTGATACGCTTTTACCAAATCTGTATCTCCCCGCTAAAACCACCCAGCTGTCGCTTTGCACCCACCTGCTCCGAATATGCCATTGAAGCATTGCAAAAACACGGCTTATTCAAAGGCGCTTACCTCGCCGTAAGGCGCATTCTCCGCTGCCACCCTTGGGGCGGAAGTGGCTATGACCCCGTACCATAATATGCTAATGTGCTAATGTTTTTTACTTGTATATTACTTGCCTTTCATATAGTATATTAACACATTAGCACATTAGCATATTAATTCTTATCTTTGTAAGTTACATATCTATTTTTATGAAAAAAAACTTTCTCTGTTTTATTCTATTTGTCGCACTTGCCGGTAAAATATCTGCCCAGTCGGCCGACTTCAAAGCCGTACAAAGTACTGATATTTACTTTTCCATATTACGTGAATTATCGCTGTATTATGTAGACACTGTAAAGATAGACAAGCTGGTGAACTCCGGTATTGAGGCTATGTTGTCAGGGCTTGATCCCTACACCGAATATGTGCCCGAAGAAGAAGCAGAAGCTTTTGATTTTGTCACCACCGGCGCTTATGGCGGTATGGGTTCCCTGATTCGTAAAGACTCTAACGGGATACAGATTACGGGCCCTTATAAAGGGTATCCCGCCGATAAAGCAGGCCTCGTTCCCGGTGATATGATTATTGAAATTGACGGCAAAGACACTAAAGCCCTTGATGCCACTACCGCCAGCAATAAACTGAAAGGGCCTGCCGGAAGCGCTCTACAACTTAAGGTGGTGAAAATAAAAACCGGTGATACCGTGAACTTGCAACTCACCCGTGTACGCATACACATACCTGACGTTACCCACTCCGGAATGATGAAAGACAGCATAGGCTACATCATGCTCTCTTCCTTCACCAAAGACGGTAGTAAAGATTTTGCAGAGGCTTTAACGAAGCTCAAAGAAACCGGAAAAATGAAATCGCTCATTATCGACCTGCGCTCTAACGGTGGCGGTCTGCTTGATGAAGCGGTGAATATTGTAGGAATGTTTGTACCTAAAGGAACGCAGGTGGTGGAAGCCCGTGGGCGCATTAAAGAATTTGAAATGCGCTATCTTACGCGTGAAAACCCTATTGACCTGCATGTGCCCATTGTCGTATTGGTAAACAATATGTCTGCCTCCTCTTCCGAAATTGTTACAGGCGCACTGCAAGACCTTGACCGCGGCGTGGTGGTGGGAACCCGCACTTTTGGAAAAGGCTTGGTGCAGAGTGTGCGTGGCCTTGATTACAATACTAAGCTGAAGCTTACTACTGCTAAATATTATATCCCCAGTGGTCGCTGTATACAAATTGTGGATTACTCTCACCGTAAGGAAGACGGCAGTGTGGGCAATATTCCCGACTCTCTTATTAAACCTTTTCAAACACACAATGGCCGCACCGTTTATGATGGCGGTGGAATTATTCCTGATGTTATTGTCGAAATGGTTCCTTACAATAAAATCTCTTACAGCATTGTAGGGCGCGATTTATTTAGGCCTTTTGCTATAGACTATTCTCAGAAACATGCCAAAATTGCCGAGCCGGAAGTGTTTCGCTTGAAAGATAAAGAATATGATGAATTTGTTGAATATCTTTTAAAAACAGGCTTTGACGATAAAACAGATTCTGAAATTTTGTTGAATAAATTTATTGAAACAGCTCAGAAAGATAAGTTGTATGATGCTATCAAGCCCGAATTGGACAGCTTGCAGGTAAAACTTACACCTGATAAAAAGAAAGACTTGTACCGCTACCGTCCTGAGTTGCAACGACTGCTGGAAGAAGAAATTTGCACCATTTACTACTATCAGGTAGGCCGTCTGCGCTCAGCCCTCCCCCGTGATCCGCAGGTTGAAAAAGCCATAGAGGTTCTGCAAAACCCTGCAATGTATAACGGCATTCTCAAAAAAGCAAATTAGATAAAAAGGATAAAAAAGATGAAAAATATTCTTAAACAATACATACCGCACTTAACCGCTATTGTTATATTTTTAGTCATCTCCATAGGCTATTTTTCCCCCGCTATTTTAGAAGGAAAACGACTGAACCAGGGTGATATGCGTAATGGTGCCGGTATTGGCGCTGATCTGAAAGAATACTATGAAACTACCGGTGAGCGCAGTCTTTGGGCTAGTCATATATTTTCCGGTATGCCTTCTTACCAAATGAGCCCCGCTAACCATACCACCAACTTCATATCCAAAGTTCAACAAGGTTTTTACCTGTGGCTACCCTCACCTGTAGCGCAGTTGTTTATGTATATGCTCGGCGCTTTCATCTTATTCATTGCTCTCGGTATTAGTCCCTGGTTAGCAATTATGGGAGGTATAGCTTATGGGTTTTCTTCTTATTTTTTGATTATTGTTGAAGCCGGACACATGTGGAAAGTTATGGTGTTGGGCTTTATTCCACCTACCTTAGCCGGCATTGTTTGGGCTTATAAAGGGCGATATTTATTGGGCGGTATTGTTACCGCACTATTCCTCACCCTCCAGTTGGTGAGCAACCACATTCAAATGACTTACTATTTTTTGATGCTAACCGGCATATACATAGTAGCTCAATTTATTTACGATCTCAAAAATAAACAACTGCCCCGCTTTGCCAAGGCATCTGCTGTACTGCTTGTAGCCGGATTGTTGGCTTTTGGATCCAACATTTCAAATATGTTGCTTTCAGCTAAGTATAGTGAACAAACCATTCGCGGAAAATCAGAACTGACACATGACGCGGAAAATCGCAGTTCAGGCTTGGACCGCGATTATGCTACCCAGTGGAGCTATGGCATAGGTGAAACCTTCACCCTGCTAATCCCCGATACTAAGGGCGGCGCTTCAGGTTATATGGGCATGAATCACGAAAAAGCGGTGGAGAACTGTTCTAATGATAGTCAACTACGCCAATTTGCCGCCTCACAAAACAGCTATTGGGGCGACCAACCCTTCACCTCAGGGCCTGTTTATGTGGGTGCTTTCATTTTATTTCTTTTCATTTTTGGCTTATTTATTGTTGAGGGTCCATTGAAATGGACACTTCTTATCGGCACCATCTTCTCCATTATGCTCTCGTGGGGACATAACTTCATGTGGTTGACCAACTTGTTTTTCGACTATTTCCCCATGTACAATAAGTTCCGCGCTGTATCATCTATACTCACGGTAGCGGAGTTGTGTATTCCGGTGCTCGCCTTAATTGCCCTGTGGAAGGTAGTGGAAACCCCCAAATTATTGAAAGAGAAAGCCAAAGAATTTTATATTAGTTTAGGATTGACGGCCGGTGTAGCATTGATTTTTATTATTGCCCCCACCGTGTTTTTCAATTTCACCAGTGCTGCCGAGGCGGAGCAATTTGCCCCTTACTACAAAAATGCACAGTATGTAACTGCCTTTAATGTTTTGGAAACAGCGCGTATAGCCGCTTTTAGGGCTGATGCCTTCCGGAGTATTATCATCATACTTATAGGCGCAGGAATGGTGTGGCTATATACTCGCAACACCATAAAAAAGAATATCCTTATTGCCGCACTGGCTGTGTTGGTGCTCTTTGATTTAGCCGCCGTAGATAAACGTTATCTTAATAACACTAATTTTGTACAACCCGCAGAGGCTAAGGCTGCATTTCTGCCCACTGCCGCTGATCAGCTTATTTTACAAGATACTGACCCCAACTATCGTGTATTCAATCTCACGGTATCGCCCTTCCAGGATGCAAGTACCTCGTTCTTCCATAAGTCTATTGGAGGCTACCATGCCGCTAAATTACGCCGCTACCAGGAGCTCATTGATGCCCATTTGAGTAAGATGAACATGGACGTAATTAACATGCTTAATACCCGCTATTTTATAGTGCAGGGTAAAGATGGAACGCCGCAAGTACAGCGTAATCCCGATGCCTTAGGTAACGTGTGGTTTGTTGATAGTTTAGAAATAGTGAAAAATGCCGATGAGGAAATAGCCGCGCTCGGCAGTTTCAATCCCCGTACCACCGCTGTTGTTGATGAACGTTTCTTGCCCCAACTGCAAGGCTTTGTGCCTCAACATAGTGATTCGGCACACATTAGCCAAACGGGCTACAAGATTAACGATATTACTTACCAATCAAAAGCTGAGACGGAGCAACTGGCCGTGTTCTCAGAGCTTTATTATGATGACGGGCTAACCCGCTGGGACGCTTATGTTGATGGGCAAAAAGTTACCCCCATACGTGTAAACTACGTGTTGCGCGCCTTACGTGTGCCCGCCGGCGAACATACCATTCAATTTGTGTTCAAGCCGCAGGTATATTATCTGTTTGACCATATTGGTATGGCTTGCTTCATGGCTATTTTGTTCGCTATTGTTGCTGCTTTAACCCTTTGGATAAAGAGGTCTACATCCCAAAATAATACTTCTTCAGCCAATATTGATAAATAGGGTCCTGGAAAGTATTTTACTACCTATAATATCTAAAATTTCACGCCGTTCAAGCGTTTTTTGAGCCGCAAGATACATTTTTATGTTTTTGCCAGTGCGAACGTAGTTTCCGTTGTACTGCCAATGAACTTTTAAACTCTCCAACACTTTTTTATCTTACAAAAATGTAACATTATAATTATTTGTTTATTAGTCTATTATATGTATTTCTTATAAAAAACCATCCATGACGAAGCAAGGTGGGAAGGTAGCCGTAATATTTCACCATGATAGTAAAGCGCTCTTTAAGTGAAGCTTTATGGTTATTGGTGGTTACTCCTTCATTCAAATAATTGCATAATATCAAATGGGTATTGTGTATATTTTTTGCTACTTTCATACAGCGTATACACCAATCCACATCAGCAGAGTAGCGATATTGCAAATCATATTCCGGTGCCATTTCACGCCTCATAATAAATGACTGGTGGCATACCAGCATACCCATGCGAAAACTCTTCCAATTTAATCGCTTCGGTGCTTTCAAGCGGCGATGTGCAATGAAAGTACCCTTATTATCCACGATATCGGTTTCACCGTATAAAATATCCGGAGTGATGAGTGATGAGTGATGAGTGATGAGTGACGGGTGACGGGTAACGAGTGACGGGTGACGGGTAACGGGTTGATCAGTCGTAATTCGTAATTCGTAATTCGTAATTTGATTCAAAACCTGTTCCACAGTGGTGCTTGAGTGTAGGGTATCCCCCGCGTTCAAAAACCACACATAGTCGCCGGTAACCATACGGAGGCCCTTGTTCATGGCGTCATAAATACCGGAATCAGCTTCGCTGATTAGTTGAGAGTTGAGAGTTGAAAATTGAGAGTTATTTATAAAGGACAGTGTGTTATCCGTCGAGGCGCCGTCGATGATGATATATTCAATGTGCTCACGGGCGGTCTGTGACAGCACGCTATTGATGGTGCGCTCAATGGTGGCGGCAGCATTGTAGGTAACAGTGATAATGGAAAATACAGGTTTCAAAATTCAATAATTTAAAGATTCAAGGATTGACTCAGGCAGGATTCATAAAGGGCTAAATATTCTCCGGCCACTATCCATTCTGCGTAATGGCTATGCACTTTCTCTATTGCTTTTTCCGACAATGAATTATAATCAGCTTCTGATAATGTCCAATCAATACCTTTGGCTAAATCAGCTCCCGATTTCCAATTTGCCAAATAACCGTTAACTTTATGGTTAATAATATCTGTTTGGCCGCTGTTGTCAAAGCTTACCACCGGACAACCACAAGCCATAGCCTCAGAGAGTGTTTGCCCAAAAGTTTCATACAGCGAAGGAACAACCGTTATATCTGCAGCTTGATACAGTTTTGCCAAATGCTGTGTATCGGTAATGATGCCTAAATGAATATGATGAACCGGTAGATTATTTAAAAATGTAGCGTCGTTTTTTATGGCGCCAAATAATACCAATGAATAATTATTTTTATCCTGTTTCTCCGTTAACAATGATAAGGCTTCTCGTAAATATTGAAACCCTTTTACCGGATCATTCAGTTTTGCTGCACCCATTAAGATGATTTTTTTGTCTGCCGCCCATCCCAGCTCTTTTCGTACAGCGGATTTGTTTCCGGGTTTAAAAATATTGGTGTCAACTACGTTGGGTATAATGGCTATTTCTGACTTTTCCAATAAAGAACTTTGTTTGGCTTTAAGCTGCAACCATTGACTTACAGCAACAAAACAGAGGTTTTTTTGTTGAAAAAACTCCTTTCTTCTATGAATACGATAAGACAGGTCTCTTTCCTTCCCTGTATGCAACCAGAAACAATTTCCACATACATTTTGGTAGTAATTACATTCATAAGCATGATGGCAAATACCTGTGCAAGGCCACATATCATGCATGGTCCACACAACCGGCTTGCCTAAAGCGACCAACTGTTGAATGTTTTTGAGTGATAAAAATCCTTGGTTGACCCAGTGTATATGAATGACGTCAGCCTCTTTTACTAACGGGTGTTTGCTGATATTTGTCCCGGTATTGGCAATGGAAACGGCAAACAGGTTTTTTTTACTGAAACGGTTATTGACGAATATAATGAAACGCTCCCAAACAAAGCGGAATTTGTTTATTTTTTGTGTAATGAACCCCCGGTTTACGCTCACCACCCGCGGATCATTGGTTTGTTTATCGCGCACTAACATGTGCACCTCATGTCCACCTTTATGTAGGGCATTCATCAGGCGGTTAGCAGCTACCGCAGCGCCACCGGCATGTTCGGAGGTGTTGAGAATAAGGATCTTCACTTGAAAACAAATCTAAATCGTGCAAATATAGGATTTTTTTTCTACTTTTGTAATAATTAATCACTTGCTATGAATAAGCTTAAAGACCTACTGGATAAACTTTTTCAAACTTTTCTGAGTGTTCTAAAAATCTGTTTATATTCAACATTTGTTACTCGTCGGCCCCGTCAATTCAGCAATAATGATGAAATTGTTATTTTAGGTAACGGCCCCTCACTAAATAAAACAGCAGTGCAGGCATCCGGCTTTCTGTCAGGTAAAAGTCTGGCTTGCGTTAACTTTTTTGTTAACTCAGAATTGTATACTAAACTCCAACCGGAAATTTATGTAATTGCCGACCCCTTCTTTTGGATATTGGAGAAAAACCTTCATGATTTTTTTGAAGTATTAACCGAAAAAACCACTTGGAATATTAGTCTGTTAATCCCCAATAAAGCCTTGAAATATAAGGAATGGCAAGCCATTGTAAAGAAAAATCCACATATTAAAGTGTATATTTATAATACTACACCCATAGAGGGTAGTCAGGCTTTTTGTAATTTTGTAATAAAAAAAGGCTTAGGAGTGCCACGTCCGCATAATGTACTGATTCCCGCTATTTCATTAGCATTACGCCTTTCTTTCACGAAAATTTATTTGGCCGGCGCAGATCATTCCTGGTTAAAAGAAATAAGCGTAGATGATGATAACAATGTGTTGGTGAATCAAAAACATTGTTACGATGAGCATACCTCCAAGGCGCAATCCGTAAAACAGGAAAATTTGTCATCGGCAAAGTTATATATTATACTTTACCATTTGCATATCGCTTTCAAGCAATACTTTATTTTGAGAAATTATGCCGGAAAAGTGAATAAAAAGATATATAATATTACCCCCAACTCATTTATTGATGCTTTTGAGCGGAAGCAAGTATAGCTGACACCGAATCCGGTAATAAGTGTTCAACAAATTCGCGGAAAGCTCCTTCTCCTCCTTTTTTCCGCGTAATATACCCTACTTCTTTTTTTATATAATCCGGTGCATTATCAGGGCAGGCACTGAAGCCAACTACTTGTAGCAGGCCTAAATCGTTGATGTCATCGCCAATATAAGCGACCTCTTTCAATGATATGCCGAGCCGTTCGGTAATTTCTACCGCCAGGGCCCATTTGTCTTTTACACCTTGATACACATAATCGACTTTTAGCTTTTCTGCACGGCGCCGTACAATGACTGTATCCTCGCCTGTGATGATACCTACCGGAATACCTGCATGATGGCAAAAAAGTACACCGGCACTATCCGCCGTGTTAAATTTTTTCCATTCATTACCTGTTTGATCGTAGTACATACCACCATCGGTCCATACCCCGTCAATATCTGTTAATACTAATTTTGGCAAGTTCATACTATTTTATTTTTATGCAATGAAGGCTTGATATATAATTTCATTAGCCGGAATATCCGATACTGCTTTTTTCCCAACAACCATAGCGCGTTGTTCCCACTTGTAACCGTTACCGGGGCTTAGGAGTTGAATATCGTCTTCATTAATTGTTTCCCCTTTCCGGATCAACCGGCGGGTAGCAATGGAGCGTTCCAGCTTATCTTTGCTTGCCTGCACACTCTGATCGATATATATGTTCTTTTCGCCCAACGAATGTTCCAATAGACGTATATCACGTATCATACGGTTTACACCATCGGGGCCCAATGAGCCGGCTTGGTCGGTTCCTTTCATGCGCCGGTCAATAGTAATGTGTTTTTCAATGATTTTGGCCCCTAAAGCTACTGCAGCCACCGGCGCTGATATACCCACCGTATGATCGGAAAAACCAATGGTATATTGTCCGTAATTTTCGAGAAGGTAGGGGATAGAATTTAGATTGAGATTGTCAGGGTGGGTGGGGTATTGCGATACACAATGCAAAATGGAAATATTGGAATGGTATTTCGTAATTACCTCCAGCGCCTTATCTAATTCAGGTTTTCCGGCCATACCTGTTGAAAGTATGATGGGTATTTTTGTTTCAGCTAACGCTGCAAGCAAAGGAAGATTGGTAAGATCGCGGCTGGCTACTTTCAGGTAATCAGGAGTCAATAATTTCAACAATGACAGGCAGCCTTTAGAGCATAACGTTTCTACAAAATCGAGTCCTAATGATTTGGCATATTTGTAAACTTCAAAATGTTCTTCGTCATTTAGTTCCAGGGCGGCACGATGTTCTCCATAAGTACGTCCGAAAGAATGAGGAGAGTCATAAATGCGCGTCATTTGTGAAGTGGCCAATTCTTCCGTGAGGTCTCTCTTGGTCATTTTTACGGCATTCATTGGCTCAAGATCTAATCCAAATACCTCTTCATGAATGGGGCGTGCTACCAATTCTACGATCAATTTGGCAATGTCTACCGAGCCGTTGTGGTTTTGGCCTATTTCTCCGATAATATATGTTTCGTGCATCATCATTTTTTTTGTTCTTCTATAATCTTTTTCATTTTATCCACCAGTTCTTGTTGTTGGATAATCAAAGGAAACAAGCTATTTAGAGTGTCCAGGGGGGCACCGTCAACTAGCCCGCTCACATTGGTCAAATCGTTTTCCGTATCTATGGAGAGGCGTATGCCTTCATAAGGGGCCAGCAAGGCCGACAAGTCTTCTTTGTATATCCGGAAATCTTGTTCATTCCGGTACACTCCATTAGTTACATGCTCTTTATATTCTGCGCCATAGTTGTTGGCTACTTTCTTCAACGCTTTTAAAGATACTATTTCGCAAAAAATACCGAAATGGGTGAGAATTACCGGTGTCCCGTTAAAATAATAAGAGTAATAATCGTAATTGGGGTAAGTTTGGGCAAGAGCTATTAAGTTATCTAATAAGTGTATGTCTATTAATGGATTATCGGAACAAATCCGAATAATTGTGTCTATGCCGTTAGCTTCGGCGGCCTCAATAAAACGACTTAATACATCGTTTTCAGCTCCACGAAAAAGTGATATTTGCTGTTGTGCGGCAAAAGGCACAAGAACATCATCTGTTGTTGTATTGGTTGTAGCAAGGATAAGCGGTAGTTGGTATTTTGATTGTTTTAGCCTGTATAGCAAAAATGCCAACATATTTTTATCCTTGGTAATGGGAAAAAGTATTTTTGCAGGGAAGCGGGTGGAACCCATGCGGGCTTGTATGATGAATCCTATGGACATATTAGGTGTGATGTAAGTAAAATTTCAAAAAATGTCGTTTTACAAAAGGCTTAATCCAATGATTATAAAGCTTGTATGAATATTTCGAAAGGGCGTAATGATTGGAATAGATTAATATTTTTTGCGTGGTACTCAAATATTTTTTCGCCTGTTTATTTTTCCAATATTTTTGGTAAATATCTGTTCGGAGAGCTGGTTCGGGACAGGATAGGTCCCAAGAGAGAAATAATGCCCATGTACGTAAATTTCGCACAGCGAGTTCATCTTTTAAATCATGGGGATTAAAATTATTCGCCACAAAATGATTAATCCACATCAGCTGATAAAATCCGGATACATCTTTTTCTTTAACCTGATGTCTTGTGGCAGAGTCGTTTCGTTGCAGCCAATAATATACAGGTACCCCTAAGCATACAATTTCTTTTGACGCTATTTTGCCGGCTATCAAAAAATTCATTTGAACATCGTTGTCTCTTTTTTTCTCCCCTTCGCTCAGCAGATTAATAATTGAAAAAACTTCCCGCTTAAACAATTTACCCCAAAGTGTTCCGTTGCAGCTTCCTATGAGTAGAGATTTAATATAATTACTATTTTCGGCAATTTGCTGATGTGCCAGTTTTTTGACTCCATTTTCATAGAGAAGCCAATGGTCACCTATGATTATTGATGCTTGAGCTTCTATCGCTTTATGATATAATAATTGAATAGCATCAGTTGTAATGAAATCATCACAATCAAGGAAAAACAGATAATTACCCGAAGCTATATCTATTCCCCGCTGACGGGTTGCTACTACTCCTTCATTCTCTTTGTGTATTAATTTAATCCTTGTATCTTTATCTTGAAAGGCTTGTAAAATGGGGAGTATTGAAGGGTCTGTGCTGCCATCATCAATTAGTAAGATTTCCAATAAAGAATATGTTTGCGCCAAGACACTATCAACGCATCGTGATAAATGTTCTTTACGAACATTGTAGACGGGGATAATAATAGAAATGAGATCTTGCACTAACA
>JAVBSQ010000042.1:0-2762 GCA_031556695.1 Bacteroidales bacterium
TTATTCATTGCAGACTTTGTTTATAGACTGCAAAATTATTAATTGAAATCGTCGCGCCTCAAAAACACTCGCAACTAACTAAATTTCAAATACATCAAAGAACTATATTAAATTTTAATGGGACAGTAATGATATAATTTAAGATAAGTCTTAATGTTTTCTTGAAAATGAGTAGTAAATATTTTGCGAATGATAAACAAATTGTTATCTTTGCAATGTGATTTTCAACGAAAAAGACAATGAAATACTCAGAGTTCCATAGAATTATTCTCCGGAATGGGTGGGTGTTTCTCTACGCAAAAGGAAGTCATTACCACTATCAAAAAGATGAGGTGACCTATCCGGTCCCTTTTCACGGAGCGAAGGAGATGGCGGAGGGTTTGAGACGAAAGATATCCAGGGAGATGAAGCTGAAATAGTTTTTTGATTGAAAAGTGTATAAAACAAAATGAGATATGGCAAAGATTATTGTAATTATAGAAAAAAGTAAAAATCACTACGGTGGATACGCTGAAAATGTAGAAGGTTTATATGCTGCAGGCAATACTCCTGAAGAGGTGAAAGAAGACTTTTTGAATGCTATTAAATTATATAAGGCAGCCAATGATAAAAAGCATTGGCCGGCGATTCTTAAGGGCAAATACGAAATAGAATATAAATTTGATATCCCGGCTTTCTTAGCTATTTATTCAGGTATATTTACCAAATCAGCCATTGAGAGGCTTACAGGTATTAGTCGCGTACAGCTATCTCACTACACTTCTGGATTTCGTAACCCGCGTCCCGATAAACGTAGAAAAATTGAACAAGCTATCTATACTTTAGCTGATGATTTAAAGCGAGTACATCTTGTATAGAACTTAGACGTAAGAAACTAATCTAGTTTATAACCTCACTCCTCCACCGCCGTGGTGTCACTCACCACCTCCAGGCTGTCTGTTACAAGGTACCGGCGCAGTTCGTCGTGGTTCACAATGTCTCTATGACCTTTCTGCATGCGCCGTTGCCGTTGTTGAGGTGCTTCATTCACGATATCTCTAATGTTAGTCCGCAGCTTATTTTGCAAAGCGGTACGCACATTAAAGCTAACGCCCTCCAGCGACTCGGTTTTAGCGGCTTTAAACAAATCTTTATATTTCGCCTTAGCCATTCGCACCTTCCAGTCGTCGGGGTGACCTACAAGGTTAACACCGAACTTGAAGGGAACAGGTGACTTGAGTATGGTGATGTGGTAGTCGAAGGTCTTGTCGAGGCGCTGTGTGCCGCCCACCGCACATTGGTACCGGTCGATATTGAGCAGGAAGGGAAAAATGAGGAGGTGGTTATCGGCCATAATCATTTCAACAGAAATACTGTCAATTAAGTTTCGTTTTTTATTTTTAAATTTGAGTGTTTTGGCCAGTTCGGTAAAGGTTTCGCCATCCATGAGCACCATGTCTTTTCCGCTCATAAAGCAAGAGGCGGAGGCAGTAGGGAAAACTACATTCATCAAGGAGTCGAGGTCGGCAATGGCTGTCATGCTACAATCAACCACACCTTCAAAGGAGCGGAGCATGGGCGTGAGGGTGTCAAACATAGGGAAAGCGTCAACCAACTCAGCTACTTGTACCCGTTTCAAGTCCATATCCAAACCCACATGGGCGCCCTTGGTGTTTTCAGCCTTATATACAAGTGATAGTTTCATGTCTCCGACGTTGGATTGCAGCTCCATATCAGGCAGCTCAAGGGTGTTATTGCGCAGGAAGATATCAGAATCCATATTTTCTATTCTTAGGTTGGAATAGAGGATATGCTTAATGTTGGTTTTAATCTTTATATCAATGTTTCTGGGGATTACAAAAATACCGCTACTACCATTGTTGTCTATTATTTTAGCATCACTTTCGTGTAAGTTTTGCGTGTGCTCTTCTTTTTCGGCAGCCCGCAGTTGGGCAAATTTGGAGCCGGACACCATGGCTACGGTCAGCTGATTAACATCAAGTGTATCGGAGGCTATATGCAGATTTGCGGTAATTTTTCCGTTGCGCAATACGGCTTGGCGTATACCGGCCACCGTTCCGTTCATTTGCATGGTTGACTTACCGGCTTTTACCTCCAGGTCATTTAGCTTGATGGTGTCGGTGGAAAAGTCTATGTTCCCTTCGATAATGCTTGTCCGGAGTGGAAAGTAGGGGGTGCGTACGCGTATCCTGTGACAGTCGAAATTGCCGTTAATATCCCATTTTTGAAATATATCCCGTGTTTGTCCGGAGTCCAGGCGCATATCCAGTACGTTATTGTTGTTGGTGGCATTGGTGCTTCTAGGGTTATTCCGGCGTGTTGATTCTGTATTGCGTGTAGCTATTCTATTTGTTCTTTGCACGATTACCCTTTCTTTAATTTTTGCCGTTAGTTTACCGCTGTTGGCAGAGAGGAAAGCTTCGGGCATACGGTAGCGGAGGGTATCGAGTGAGAGGCGCAGGTTATATTGTGGCTTGGCTTTATTTTCTTTTGTGGGACTTACACGTATGGATCCGGAGGCAGAGGCGGTGCGCAGCTTGGTGCTATCGCCCAAATCAAGGTTGACGCCTTTCACCCGCAGGTTGGTGAATATGGGAGCAACGGACGTGCTGTCAACGGGAGCAGAGGTGCTGAAGGAGGCGGAGAAGGAACGTAAGGTACCATTGATATCTTCCCAGCGTAAGCTTACTTTATCGGCGTTGACCTGACCGCGCAGTAAGGACTCGCGCAACCGTCCCCGCACGCTGTCTTTAATGTTGCTG
>JAVBSQ010000119.1:0-4057 GCA_031556695.1 Bacteroidales bacterium
ATGCCCGACTGTGTACGCGGCACCATTGAACTGCTGGAAGCTGACCGTAACAAATTGAAGCACCACGGTAACTACAACCTGGGCGCCATGAGCTTCACGCCTGAAGATTTAGCCGCTTAAATTCGCAAACATATTCCCGAATTCAAGATTAACTACAAACCCGACTTCCGCCGCGAGATTGCCAAGTACTGGCCTGCTTCGGTGGACGACTCTGCCGCCCGCGCCGAATGGGGATGGAAGCCTGAGTGGGACATGCCCGCTATGGTAGCTGATATGTTGAAGGAAGTAGCGAAAAAGGTGTAAAGGTTACACGGTAAAAGGTACAAGGTAAAAAATACCCTGTACCTTTTCACCCTTCACCTTGTACCATTAACTCTCCCCACCCACGGTGAGTGATTTTACCAATACTGTAGGTAGTCCTTGTGATACGGGCGCTCCCTGGCCGTCTTTGCCACAGGTCCAGGCCCCTTCATCTATCTTACAATTATTACCCACCATAGTGATATCAGCTAAGGCTTGCGGACCATTGCCTATGATATTAATGTCCTTGATAGGGCGGGTGAGTTTCCCGTTTTCAATGAGGTAACCGGTTTTGACAAAGAAGGTGAAATCGCCGGCACCGATCTGTACCTGGCCATTCGTGAAATTGTCTACATACACACCTTTTTTCACTGAAGCGATAATCTCTTCTTCCTGCATATTTCCGCTTTCCATATAGGTTACACGCATACGCGGCATGGGCGCATAGCGGAATGACTGACGGCGTCCGTTGCCTGTAGGCGCCACCCCATAATGCCTGGCGCTGATGCGGTCATGCAAATAGCTGGTGAGCACGCCGTTTTTCACAATATATGTTTTTTGTCCCTCTACCCCTTCATCATCCACATTAATGGAGCCGCGATTATAGTCAATAGTGCCATCATCAACTACATTAATATGCTCACTGCATATTTTTTTCCCCAGTTTATCAGAGAAAATAGACGTATCCTTTCTGTTAAAATCAGCCTCGAAAGCGTGCCCTATGGCTTCATGCAGCAAAATACCGGAACCGCCGGCAGCCATCACCACCGGCATCTCGCCACCCTTGGGCTTCACCGCCTCAAACATGATAGCGGTCTTCTGCACCACATCTTGCGACAAGCGTTCTACCAGCTCGTTCGTCAAAAATTCAAAGCCTTTGCGCATGGCGAAAGAGGCACTACTGTTTTCCAACTTTCCTTCGTGCTCCATGATACACGTGGCATTCAGCACGGTCATGGGGCGATAATCAGCACACAACACACCCTCCGAATTGCAGAACAAGATATGCGAGGTACTGTCCGTAAGTGCTGCACGCACCTTACTTACCCGCTTATCCAGGGCAAAAATTCTTTCATTCAGTTGCTGCAGGTAGGGCATCTTTGCGCTCACAGCAGTATTTTCCCAAGAATGAATTACGGGATAACGATTGGTAAATCGTCTTTCTGTGAGATTTTGCAGCATGCCATTTTTATTTTGTGTAGCAATACAAGCAGCGGTACGTGCGGCTTTCAGCATATCATCCAACGTCACCTGCTCAGTATAAGCATAGCCGGTTTGGTCGCCCGATACTACACGTATGCCCACGCCGTAATCTATGTCGGAAGAGGCTTGATTCACTGCTCCGTCCCGCAGTGCAAGGTAGTTATTGAAGGTGTGTTCAAAGTATATGTCGACATAATCAGCACCTTTCTCCAGTGCCGTTGCCAATACTTTCTGCAGGTCACCGGTAGTGACCTTGAAGTGCTCAAGTGAAAATTGTAATTGCATAGAACAAAGGTACAAATATTTTTCATATCTTTGCCTTCTCCATAAACCGTATATCCAATAAAATGCTAGATTTTATATCCAATGCCTTAAACGAAGCCAACAATGTATTATGGGGTTGGTTCATGATCATCTTATTGATGTTTACCCACTTTTTCTTTACCCTTCGTTCGGGAGGCATCCAGCGTTTCATTGGTAAAGGTATAAAATTATCCTTGAGTAAATCTGATCATAACCATCCCGGCGACATCTCGCATTTCAGTTCATTGATGATTGCCCTGGCAGCCACCATAGGCGTTGGAAACATTGTAGGAGTGGCTACAGCCATTCAATTGGGCGGCCCGGGAGCTGTTTTTTGGTGTTGGCTGACCGGCATTTTCGGTATTGCTACCAAGTATAGTGAGGCTGTACTGGCCATGAAGTACCGTGTAGTCAATAAGAATGGTACTTACGCCGGCGGACCTATGTATGCCTTGGAAAAAGGTGTGGGCTCCAAATTTTTAGCTGTCGCTTTCTGCATTTTTACTATTCTAGCCTCTTTCGGCATCGGCAATATGACCCAAGCCAACACCATGTCCGACGTGCTGGAGCACTCTCTCGGCATTCCTATTTGGGTTACAGGGCTTTTTGCGGCAGCTATTGTGGCAGTAGTTATATTAGGTGGTGTAAAATCCATTGCATCCGTGTGCCGTAGAGTGATCCCCTTCATGATTATTTTCTATATCCTGGGGTGCCTCTCACTACTGATTATTAATTTTGAGTTTATATGGCCCGCGCTGTCACTCATCGTTAAAAGCGCTTTTTCAGCCAAAGCTGCAGGTAGCGGACTCTTAGGCGGAAGTATTATTATGGCTACCCGCTATGGCATAGCCCGCGGGTTATTTTCTAACGAATCAGGCATGGGTTCTGCTCCTATTGCTGCTGCTGCTGCAAAGACAAAAATTCCGGCGGAACAGGGATTGGTATCAATGACCGGTACTTTCTGGGATACGGTAGTAGTATGTGCACTCACCGGACTTACTTTAGTGAGTTGTATCATCAAAAACCCTGCAAGTTTTACCGGACTGGCCGGAGTAAAAATCAGTTATCAAGCATTCAGCAACTTGCCATTCGGACATTATTTCATCACGGCCAGCCTTGTGTTTGTGACCTTCTCCACCCTTCTAGGATGGTCTTATTACGGTGAACGTGCCATCGAATACCTTACGGGCGGAAAAGGGATTTTCACTTACCGTATTATTTGGGTAATAGTTGTATTTATTGGTGCTACCACCAGCCTGCAACTGGTGTGGAGCTTTTCTGATTTTGCCAATGCCCTCATGGTTATACCCAATGTAATTGCGCTGTTTGCACTACACAAAGTCATTAAACAGGAAACGGATAACTATCTGCTCAAATAATAACCATGCAAGCTACAAACATTAAAAAAATCCTATTTATCTTACTTGCCACAGCCTGTGTTACGCCGTGGGTAAGCCCTCCTTTCGCATTAGTCGGCGGGTTTCTCTTTTCGTTGCTATGGGGCAATCCTTTTCCTCAACTTAACGGAAAAATGACAGGACTATTACTGAAAACAAGCATCGTGGGATTGGGCTTCGGGATCAATGTTAGTCAAGCATTGCAAGTGGGAATAGACGGTTTTTGGCTTACACTATTCACTATCACACTCACATTGATTGCCGGTTATTTTATTGGCCAATGGATTCGCCTGAAAAGGAAACCGGCTTACCTGATTTCATCGGGAACAGCTATCTGCGGAGGTAGTGCTATTGCTGCAGTGGCACCTATTGTAGAAGCGTCTGAAGAAGAAATTTCCACCTCCCTCGGCGTGGTATTCCTGCTTAATTCCATTGCACTATTATTATTCCCTCTCATAGGGCAAGCCTTTGGACTTACACAAAACCAATTCGGGCTGTGGAGTGCTATAGCCATACATGACACCAGTTCGGTGGTGGGCGCCGCCGCCGCATACGGAGAGGAAGCCCTGCAGATAGCTACCACGGTAAAACTCGCCCGCACCCTGTGGATTATACCATTATGTTTATTAACCCTGGTTTTCTTTAAAAGCGAAAGAAAGAAAATAAAGATTCCCCGGTTTATTGCAGGCTTTATTGCAGCTATGCTGGTACATAGTTATTTTACGATCAGCCCCACAATAGAATCCGGTATTGTACATATAGCCAGATCCCTCTTGGTTGTCACCTTATTTTTTATAGGGGCTAATTTATCAATCAAGACGCTTAAAGCCGTTGGTGGCCGATCGTTGGGGTTG
>JAVBSQ010000113.1:0-3072 GCA_031556695.1 Bacteroidales bacterium
GCAATTGATTGGCTTCTCTATTCCATTTCCGGGCTGCCTATTGTCAGCCCTGCGCTGCGCGCAATATATCAAAAAACGGTACCCAGAAATAAAAATTGCCTTCGGCGGTGGATACGTGAATACGGAGTTAAGAAGCATTACAGACGAACGCTTCTTTGACTATGTGGACTTTATGCTGCTGGACGATGGTGAACCTACCTTATTACAATTAATATCGTATTTGAATGGCGAATGTAAGGCCGACGAACTTATTCGTTGTTTTCACCTCAACAATGAGCATAAGCTAGTGTATAGCGGCAACGACAGCATCAATATTCCCTTTGCGGAAACGGGAACGCCCGACTTCTCCGGATTGGATTTGTCGCTCTACTTCTCCATGATAGAGATGCCCAACCCCATGCACAAACTGTGGACAGACGGGCTGTGGAATAAAATGACGGTAGCCCACGGCTGCTATTGGGCTAAATGCGCTTTTTGTGATACAACACTTGATTATATTCAGCGCTACGATGCGCCACAAGCCTCATTGGTGGTGGACAGGATGGAAGATATCATGCAACAAACGCAGCAATCGGGTTTTCATTTCACGGACGAGGCGCTGCCTCCGGCACTGTTAAAAGCCATCGCCTTAGAGATTATACAACGTAAACTCAACGTGAGTTTTTGGGGAAATATCCGCTTTGAAAAAGCCTACACACCGGAGCTATGTAATCTGTTGGCAGAGGCCGGTTGCATTGCAGTATCCGGCGGGTTGGAAACAGCCTCTGACCGCCTGCTGAGCTTAATGAACAAAGGGGTAAGTATTGCCCAAGCGGCAAAAACGAGTTATAATTTCACGCAATCAGGCATTATGATTCATGCGTATTTGATGTATGGATTCCCCACAGAAACGCTGCAGGAAACGGTGGACTCGCTGGAAATTGTGCGACAGCTATTCGAATTGGGCTTGATCCAATCCGCCTTCTGGCACCGCTATGCCATGACCATACATAGCCCCTCAGGCCAACACCCTGAACAATTTGGCGCTACCACTGATAATGCCCAACCGGCTCCTTTTGCCAACAACGCCATTGCTTTTGACGATGGACAAACATACAATTTGGACACCATAGGCAAAGGCTTACACAAAGCCACCTACAATTTTATGCATGACATTGGCTTTGATTTACCGCTACACCAATGGTTCAGCAGTAAAACACCCCCTACCGGCATCAAAAAGAATTTGATAAAATCGTATTTGGGAAATTAAAAAAGGGGCGAAAAATTTTTCCACCCCTACGTTTTATTTAACACACAATAATTAACTTAACTTGTGAATAGTTAAACCGCTACGCAACTTGGGTTCAAACCAGGTTGTTTTCGGAGGCATGATGTTGCCGGTGTCGGCAATGTCCATAAGTTGTTTCATCGACACGGGATACAGTGCAAAGGCAGCAGCCATTTCACCACTATCCACACGTTTTTTCAACTCGCCCAAACCGCGGATACCACCTACGAAGTCAATACGTTTAGATACACGCAGGTCGCCCAGGTTCAAAATTTTATCGAATACCAGGTTTGACAACACGGTTACGTCCAACACACCAATGGGATCAGCATCATTATACGTACCTTTTTTAGCGGTCAATGAATACCATTTACCACCAATGTACATAGCAAAATTGTGCAGTCCCGAAGGATTGTAGATGTCTGCGCCTTTTTCGGCTACATCAAACGACTCTTGCAATTTGGCGATGAATTGTTCGGGGCTTAGTCCGTTCAAGTCCTTCACCAAGCGGTTGTAGTCAATGATTTTCAAATGGCTTTCGGGGAAAATAACCGCCATGAAGAAGTTGTATTCCTCATCACCTTTATGGTTGGGGTTTTGTTTGCGTTTCTCTTGTCCCACCAAGGCTGCAGCAGCGCTACGGTGATGACCGTCGGCCACATACATGGCCGGGATATTCGCAAAAATTTCGGTGATGCGTTTATTTACGGCAGCATCTTCCACTACCCAAAAATGATGTCCGAAACCGTCTTCGGCAACAAAGTCGTACTCAGCAGGTTTGCCTTTTACTACTTTCTCTACGATCTCATTCATTTCTTTCACATCAGGATAAGCGAAGAAAACAGGCTCTACGTTGGCATTCTGAATGCGCACGTGTATCATACGGTCTTCTTCTTTATCCTTACGGGTAAGCTCGTGCTTTTTAATACGGCCTTCGAGATAATCGTCCACGCTGGCACAAGCCACCAAACCGTATTGTGTACGGCCATCCATGGTTTGCGCGTAGATATAATACATCTCGTTGGCATCTTGTTTCAACCAGCCTTTCTCCTGCCATTTTTTGAGGTTCTCTACAGCTTTATCATAAGCTTGTTGTGAGTGCTCATCAATAATGGGCTTGAAGTCAATTTCAGGCTTGATAATATGAAGCAGTGATTTTTCACCTGCTTCAGCTTGTGCTTCCTGCGAGTTAAGCACATCATAGGGGCGTGAAGCTACTTCTTTGGCTAATTCTTTAGGCGGACGAATGGCCGCAAAGGGTTTAATTTTTACCATAAATTTAATATGCTAATTTGCTAATATGCTAATATGCTAATGAGCTGCAAGGACCCTGCCTATAATTAGCACATTAGCATATTAACACATTAGCACATTTTACTTATTTACTTGGAAGGTTTTATCACCGGTTTTCAAAAATTTAATGATTTGGTTAGCTGCGGCAAGGCCTGCATTAACATTGGCTTCAGCAGTTTCAGCACCCATTTTTTTAGGAGTAGAGAAATAGCGTGTACCAAATTTTTGCATATCAGCGTGGTTATCGGGAGCGATGTCTGATACATATTTCAAGTCTTCGCGCTCGGTCATCACTTTCACCAATTCTTCTTCGTGGATCACTTCCTTGCGGGCAGTGTTCACCAAGCAACCACCTTTGGGCATAGTCGACAATAAAGCGTGTCCAATAGATTTCTTGGTTTTGTCGTTGGCAGGAATGTGCAATGACACATAGTGACAAGTACTGTAGAGGTCTTCAATAGTAGCACATACTTTCACTCCGTCTTTTTCAATAGCATCCTTAGTAACGAAGG
>JAVBSQ010000165.1:0-10001 GCA_031556695.1 Bacteroidales bacterium
AAGTTGAACCGCTGTTGTCAAAAGCATTCTGCAAAGAAGGTTGTTCTTTGACGGAAAGATCAAGGGATATACCCACGCTGCCGGCTGCAGGGCTGTCGTTATCTTTCGTACAACCCGGCAGCAACATTGCGGTTATCCACAGCAGTCCTACTACTTTTATATTAACAAAACGGCGCATAATATTATTATTGTAATGTTAAAGATGTAATAAGGTCCCAGTTAGGATTAATTGTAATAGCTATTTCCTGATCCACCAATAAGTCGATAGGATTGTCATCATCACCGGGGGTACCTGTGCCATTATCTGTTGATCCGGCCTGCATTTTTTGTCCCAAACTGTAAAGTGTATTAGCTGCCAACGAGAAGCTTGTAGTTACCCCATTCACTACGGTCCATGTTTTAATAGCCGTTCCGGTGGCATCATACAAACCCAGTGTTATGCTAATACCGCTCACCGGAATAATAAATGAACCACTCAATTGGGAATTAGGTAGCTTGACAACACCTTGTGACACTAAATTATTACCCACATACACCCCTCCGGTTACACTTTGTGATGAAAGATCCATATCAATCACATTGTAGGTGCTTGCAGCTGTGGGTACCCCCACCCCTGTAGACAAAGTTACTGCCTGGTTCACATTGCTAAGAGTCATACGCAGATACTTAACCGTTTGCCCATTTAACTCCTGCGGTACATTTTTGAAGTAGCCCATTATACCAGCCACTTTCTTCTTCATTTCAATACTGATACGGGATCCATCACTGCTTATCACAGCCTGAGCTATTCCGGCATATATATCCGACTCATTACCTGAGGCCGATACCGAAGCCTGCATATCGGCTAACGTAGTAGTAGAGCTTGGTACGGTTACCGTAAAATTATCTGTTAAATTACGGCCTACCGCCAGGAAAGTATAAGTTCCCTGAGCTAGCTTACTAGTATCAGGAACTACAAAGCGTTGAAAAGTAACGCCCTCTGACCAACCGGCCATGGTAAATGTCTTTGCATATGTATAAACCACTCCATCAGTAGTAGTAAAGGCATAAATGTTCACACGGGTAACAGAAGAGGACGTTTCCTGACTATAAATAGCCTGCTTAATAGATACAACAGGTGCTGTTGAAACTTCAAAGGATACTTCTCCGGATGTGTTTTGTGTAATAGATAGTGGATTGTCTTCTTTTGTACATGCCGCCAATATGAGTACGGCAATAACTAGTAAATATTTTGTTTTCATAATAAGATGTGTTTTAAAATTAATTTGTAGAAAGGCTAAGGTAATATACCCGTGTCCACTTGGCATCAATAAAGAGCCAGATTTCCCATGCGTGTTCTATTGCATTAAAATCAATAGACAGGGTATAGATTTCATTACGTTTTATATTAATAGCTATATCGGTGGAAGTAAAGAGCGGTTGATTTCCCTTTACAAATAAAGTCGCATTTAATGCACTGTTGGTACCATACACAGTGGGCGCTAAGAGAACTTCTACTACATTGGCAGGAAGTTGAGGCAGGGTTGAACCGGCTTCCATATTTATTTGACCTGTATAATTAAGCAGAACACTCACTTCGGCAAAGAGGGAGGCTATATCGAAACTCACATTGGTGATAGAATCAGGAAGGTTATTACATATTACCTGCAATTTTCCCTTGGTACGCTCCATTCCCAAGGATGTAGCCTGCCAGGTGGTATTGAAAGTTAGCAATTTTGAAACTACGTAAAGGTCCGTTGATTCTTGATGTAACGGATGCAAAGCAAATAAGGAGTCATTGACTATTCCGCTGTCATCAATATTACCCCATACCGTAAGCATGTATTCTCCGGATGGCACATCATCTAAGAGTAGAAGTTGCTCCTTATCATCATTAGTAATAGTGATTTTTTGTGTTTGATAGAGGGTGTTGGTGGTGACATTATACAATGTATAATATAAGTTGGAAACGTATTGCCTAAAGGCTAGATTTTCATCAACCGGCTGTGCGCCCGGAGAGGTGGAGACATTAAAATAATTTTTATCCTTAACAAAGAGGCTGATGGTGTATTGAGGCGGACATTCGGGGACCGTCTCTTTAACACACGAAGCAGCTAAGATGAGTAAAGGAAGTAGTATCGTATAAATATTTTTCATTGTCAAGGTGTAAGTTTGCTTTAATACAAGCAAATTCCGTGCCAATCAAAAATAAAAAAAATAGACAGCCTCGCAAAAGACTGTCTATCAATAAAAAGAACCACTTCCGATTATGCTTCTACCGAAATATCTGTATTTACATTCTTATGCCCACGAAGTGCATAGAACAATAAGTAACAAAGTCCGCCAACGGGTACCCAGTAGGAAATCATATAAGTAGTTTGGTCAGCTACAAAGTTTTGTATTAAAGGCAGAATACCTCCACCTACTACCATAGTCATAAATATACCTGAAGCGGCGGCTACATATTTACCTAATCCTTCAACAGCCAAGTTAAATATACCGCCCCACATCACAGATGTACAAAGCCCACACAAAACAAAGCACAATGCGGAGAAAGGTACTTGGGTAGATGCAAATGACGAGCCGGTAAATACGGGAATGGAGACCGTAGCAGTGAGTGGAGAGAAGATGGCTATTAGTAATAGTACGATGCCGGCAGAAGCAGCTGTACTAAGCATTATTTTACTTGATACTTTATGGGCAATAGAAGCCCCAACAAAACGGCCAATAAGCATCAGGAACCAATAAGTCCCAGCCACAAACCCTGCAGTAGTGGCAGTTAAACCTACAGCATTGGTGTCAGACAGGAAAAGCATCATAGTGCCGGGAATACCCACCTCAACTCCTACATAAATAAATATGGCAATAGCACCCAAAACAAAATGTTGGAATGACCAAGCACTATATTTATCATTTTTCTTCACCTCAATTTTTGTAGCTAAATGAGGTTCGGGAATAGATACCAAAGATAAAACAATAAATACCATGGCAAAAACGCCCATAGCAATAAACAGCACCGGATTTACGTCTGATATAGATGTTGTTCTGGTAACTTGTCCAATCAATGCTCCCACCAACATGGGTGTAATAGTTCCGGCCAAAGAGTTGAAAGTACCACCTACTTGAAGCAATTGGTTCCCTTTTTTACCACTTCCTCCAAGGGTATTCAACATGGGATTTACAACAGTGTTCAGCATACACATGGAAAAACCGGCTACAAATGCACCAAGTAAATAAATAACAAAACTGGAGGCAACGCCCGAGAAAAATTGGATAGCTACACCAATAAATCCAACGGCTATAGCTATGAGGGCTGTTTTTTTGTAGCCAACTCTTTGGAGCAGCAGGCCTGCAGGAATACCCATACAAGCATAAGCTAAAAAATTAGCAAAATTGCCCAACATTCCTAAGAAATTAGAGGCTTGAAATTGTTCTTTCACAATCACGCCCATGGGCGCTGCCAGATTAGTAACAAAGGAGATCATTCCAAAAAGGAAGATCATCATTATGATCGCTACAGTGTTGTTCTGTTGTTTGGTTTGTGTCATAAAAATGAGTTTTTAAGATTCAATAAAGGTTAAAGATACAAATTTATACATTTTTTCTGAATTTTATGCCTTTGAATAAATTTAAAATTTATTGATTTCCTGGTCAAGTAACAGAGTCTTGGACTGTAGCCATGACTGCATTTTGTCAATTTCTTTATCATAGTCGGGTACAGAATTTCCACCTTCCCAGCTTTTGCGTTCAACGTTCCATGCTTTATAATTTTCCGACTGAGACAATCGCAATTCATCCGCACGGGCTTCAATGAATAATTCAAGAGTAGTACTCACCCTATTTTTCATAGCATTCCACCGGTTTTTATATTGTAACCTGAATTGCGGATCATCAAAGAAATGGTTAAAAAATTTAGACCCAACAGGACGCTCTGCCGGTACATTTAGAAACAGTCTCCTCCGGAGGCGGTTGGTTATTCTAGTCTCCTTTGGAACAGGCGGCTAGCATGATTGAAGCGCAAACCAATATAAAGGCGTGCTTAATAATATGCATCATTCGTAAAGGTTAATTTACAGATTTGTGTAAAAACTCCACACTGCTCAGGTTAAAACCACCTTGTGTTATACATATACGGAAAATATTTTCTCCTTCATTGGCCTGCACCGTTCCGGCCTCAATAATTTTCCAGTTATCGAGCCCGCCGGTATGATTAACCCGGATTTCATTACCTACGGGCGCACCGTTCATGGTGAAGTGAAAACTGCCTTTTCCGTCAGGTGAAGCAACACTGGCACGTAGTGTATATTCACCGGCGGCTTCGACTTGCAGCGTATATTGCAACCATTCACCGGATTCAGTGTAACTGATATAATAGCCGTTACCACCCTTGTCGGCCGAACGGCTGATATCTACCCCGTCATTACGATATACATGCCCTCTGTTACCACCGGTAGATTTTGGATCCGACACGCGGTAATTAGCCGAGTCTGTATCATGGTAGGCGCTGCCGCTACGGCCCAAATCATAATCTGCGGCAAAAAGAGTATAACGGCCTTCTCCGGGAAGAAAATGTGCTTTAAACGGAAGGGTCTTCGAAGTGGCTACTTGACGAAACAGCGCATCAATGTAGTCTTTGTGAAATACGGTATGCTCAATTTTATAATTTCCTGCCAATTGCATCAATACACGTTTTGCGTCTTCATCTGTTGGTTTTGGACCTTTACCGGCCCAATAGTCTTGTAATTTATCATAACCTTCAGGAACTATAAGTTCCATGGGGCAGCCTATTCCTATGCGTTTATAAGTCCACCAACACCAACCAATATTGTTTTTCTCAAATAAAGAAATAGCATCAGTAAACCAAACATTGCTATTCTCTCCCGACTCACTCATCCATAATGGGGCATTTTGTTCTTCTCTTATCTTAATAAATTGAGCGATTGAAGCAGAATCATTAAAGTTCCAATATTTATGAAAGCTAATAGCCATATTATTATCCCATAAGGGAAAAACACCATTATAATTGTTCCCCCAGCCATTACCTTCAATAATTATCAAGTGATTTTTGTCCACCTCACGAATAGCCTTGGTAATATCTACCATTAATTGACGAAGCGGAGCATTTTCAGGTTCACTCAATCCATTACGGTCTGTAGAATCCACAAAGCCATAATTAGGTTCATTAATGAGATCATACCCCCCTATCCATTCTTCATTGGCATAACGCTCGGCTAGTTTTCGCCATAATGCAATCGTTTTTTGTTTATTTTCTTCACTTTGCCATAAGCGAACAGAAGAAGCATCAGAAATGGCAACATCGTTTCCCTGGCCGCCCGGAGCAGCATGCAAATCCAGTATTAAATACATTTTATTAGCTTTACACCATTGCAGCAGGCTGTCGGTTAATGCGAAACCTTGCGTTACAGGAAAAGTGAATAAATTATAATGCATAGGAAGGCGTATGGAATTAAACCCCCATGCCGCCAATGAATCAATATCTTTTTTTTGAATACCATTTGTCCACCATGCCTGATAAAATTCATGCATACCTTCTTCTCCAATTAATGAAGCTATGCTATCTTTTAGTTCCTGTTGTGTTTTTACTATACCGGACAGGCGAAGCATATATGGTTCTTGTAACATCCACCCTCCCAGTCCAAATCCGCGTAATAACACGTCTCCTTTACTATTCACTATTTTTTGCCCGTCGGCATGAAGGAAATCTTTTTTAGCACTACATTGTAAAGCAATAGCTAAGGCGACAAGAATACCTCCCACCTGTAACATCTTTTTCATCATAATAGATTATTTATAGGAAAATAATTGCTCCAACGAAGTATTACTAATATTAACCTTAAACTCACCCGGCTCAGTTACCCATTGATTTTTGGCATTCACAAAAGCCAAATCGGAAGCATCAATAGTAAAAGTGACGGTTTTTGTTTCTCCGGGTTGGAGCATTATTTTCTCAAAACGGCGTAAGCGTTTCATATCAGGAGTTATACTGGCGACCAAGTCAGAGGTGTAAAGCTGAACAACTTCTTTTCCTGCTATTTTACCCGTATTAGTCACATCTACTTTAACCTCTAGTTTATTATTACCGGTTAGTTCGGCGGTGCTTAAACGTAAATTTTTATAATCAAATGTTGTATAACTCAAACCAAAACCAAAATGGAATTCGGGCGAGAAATCTCCTTCATAGTTATACATACCGGCTGATTTTACTTGTTCTTCCGATGGCTTGTGAATATAAGTCACCAAAGAATTAACAGCGCTCGGATAAGTAATGGGCAATTTCCCGGAAGGATTCACATCGCCAAAAACAATATCAGCCAATGCATCGCCGCCATAATTCCCAGGCCAATAAGCCATCAAAATAGCATTAGCATCTGATGCAATTTCACGAATCACACGTGGGCGACCTTCTGCCATCACCAATATAACAGGCTTGCCTGTTTTCAAAAGGTCCTTGGCGTATTGCAATTGAAGTTTACTCAAGGTTAGGTCAGTAACATCTCCGGGCTTTTCGGCGTACGAATTTTCACCAAGACAAAGAAGAATATAATCGGATTTTTTAGCTGCAGCAATAGCATCATCATAACGGTCTTTATTTTCAATCCGAGAGTCCATTTCCTGGCCATAGCTCACGCCGGGAATCCATGTTGCATTCTTGCCGATTTTATTTTGCATAGATTCAAATATCGTATTATAAACCTCTGCAAATTCGTCGGCCAGTTGTCCCTGCCACGAATAGCTCCAGCAACCGTTGAGTGGACGCATGGAGTTGGCTCCGGGACCGGTAACCAATACCTTGGCTGTTTTTTTCAACGGGAGGATATTATCTTTATTTTTCAATAAGGTGATAGCCTCTGCGGCTACTTCATAGGCTTTTTGTCCATGCTCCTTACTGCCGAATTTCGGATAATCTTTATAATCCGTTGTGGGTTTTTCAAAAAGGTTCAATTGATATTTTAATGTGAGAATACGGCGTGCCGCATCATCAACACGGTTCATGGGTACTTCTCCTTCTTTCACCAAGGCAATCAAATCTTCACAGAATGGCTCATACTGATAGGTAATCATAGACATATCAATACCTGCATTAACGGCCATTTTCACCGCTTCCTTATTGTTGGTAGCCACCATATCACGACGATAAAGATTTTCTATATCACCCCAGTCGCTTACAATAAGGCCTTCAAAGCCAAGCTCTTCGCGGAGCAAATTCGTAAGAAGCTCGTAATTGGCATGTACGGGGATACCGTTAATGGTTCCGGAGTTGATCATAATAGTATGTGCACCGGCCTCTATTGCTGCCTTAAACGGAGGCAAATGATATTCACGCAACACATTGTCGGGGATATACGCCGGCGTACGGTCTTTTCCCGAAGTAGGGACTGCATAGCCCAAAAAGTGCTTCATACATGAAGCTACATGCAAAGGATCGCCTACAGTATTATTCTTACCTTCATAGCCCTTGATAATTTGTTCTCCAAAACGACTTATGAGATAAGGATCTTCACCCATTCCTTCGGCCAGGCGTGAATAACGGGGATCAGCACCTAGATCCAATACGGGAGAGAAATTCCAGGGGATATTGCATGCACGGGTTTCATAAGCAGTAATCTCGCCCAGGGTATAGCCAAATGCAGGATTCCAGGTGGCTGCTAAAGCCAGCTCCTGTGGGAACATAGTTGCACCTGCAGCATAAGTTACACCATGAATAGCATCAATACCATATACAACGGGAATTTTCAAACGAGTTTCCCGGGTTGCCACACCTTGAATATCTCCAATGATTTTAGCCCACACTTCAGGTGTGCGTGCACGGTTATTGGCTGTATTTAAAATAGATCCCACATGATATTTCAACAAAGCATTACGCAAGTGTTCCATATCAATAGTGGCCGGCTCATCACTTGAATAGCGATCGGGGCCTTTGGTAACCACATCAAGGGTTATTTGCGCCATTTGGCCTACTTTCTCTTCCAAAGTCATTTGTTGGAGCAAGACCTCTACTTTTTGTTTAATTTCTTCTTTTGAAGGTTGTGCCTGTAGCCCAAAAGCAACAAACAATAACCCAACCAACATTAGTATATTCTTTTTCATATGCTAATCAATTATTCTAAAGTAAAACCGGTTTCTAATTTTGTATCACTGTCGCCTCCAATCCAAAGCTTAAAGGTTCCCGGCTCAGCTATTTTTTTCATATCAATACCATAAAAGGCCAAGTCATCAGTGTGTAGCGTAAAACTTACATCTGCAGACTCCCCTGCCTTCAAAGATACACGCTTAAAACCTTTCAGTTCTTTTACAGGACGAGAAATAGAACCGACTAAATCACGAATGTATAATTGTACAACTTCTGTAGCTTCATATTTACCTGTATTTTTTAGGGTAACTGTAGCTGTGATAGAGTTTCCTTGTTTGAATGTTGTTTTGTCAAGGCGAAGGTTTGAATAATCGAAAGTAGTATAACTTAATCCGAACCCAAAGGGGAACAAGGGTGCTGCACCTGCATCAAGGTAATAAGAACTATTGCCTAATGATGTTTGCGCAGCTTCCAAAGGAATCTCATCAATCATCTTTTCATCACCACGGAAGGGACGACCGGTGTTATTGTGATTGTAATACATAGGGATTTGCCCCACTTCTTTCGGGAAGGTCATAGGTAATTTACCACTGGGGACAGTCTTTCCAAAAAGAAGGTCTGCAATGGCCGGGCCTCCCATAGTTCCGGGGTGAAAGTTATATAAGACAGCATCGGCGGCTTGCACTTCGTCTTGAATGGTCAATGGACGGCCAGCTATTACCACTACCACCAGAGGTTTCCCTGTTTTTTTCAATTCGGCTATCAATTGTTTTTGAGCACCCTTCAAGTTAAGGTCAGCCAATGAATGTGCCTCTCCTGAAAGGATTGCTTCTTCTCCCACCACAGCTACTACAACGTCAGCGGACTTAGCAGCTTTAACTGCTTTTGATATATTAGAGACGTTTTTATCACGGGTAAAGTCCAAACCTTTTTCATATACAATTTTTACAGTTTTACCATACTGTTGTTGCAGGGCAACCAACGGTGTCACTGTATGGGTCTTGTCTCCATCAAAGATCCAAGTACCCAGTTGGTCGTGCGGGGCATCAGCCATAGGCCCTACAAGTGCTAAAGACTTCACATTAGCAGACAAAGGCAACACACCATTATTTTTAAGTAGAATAGCAGATTGCTCAGCAGCTTTTTGTGCTGCTTTCAAATGTTCTTCTGTATAGAAAACAGAAGGTTTGGAAAGATCAACATAGGGATTATCAAACAAGCCAAGGCGGAATTTCACACGCAGGATATTACGGACAGCCTCGTTTATCGTTTGCTCCGACACTTTTCCTTCTTTAATGAGCGTGGGCAAATTGCGAACATACGACTGGGTTACCATCTCCATATCCACGCCTGCATTGGTAGACGTCATTGCTGCGTCTTTAGGGTCGGCGCAAAATCCGTGGGAAATCATTTCCGTTACAGAAGCCCAGTCCGACACTACAAAGCCATCAAATTTCCATTCATCACGCAATACATCTCTCAATAAAAATTTATTACCGGAGGCGGGTATGCCGTCATTATCATTAAATGAAGTCATCAGTGTGGCAGCGCCCGCTTCCACTGCTGCCTTAAAAGGCGGCAGATACACGTTACGCATAAGACGAGGGGGAATATTGGTACTATTGTAGTCTCTGCCACCTTCACCTGCACCATAGCCCACAAAATGTTTGATACAAGCTGCAATCGAAGTATTGTCCGATAATTGTGTGCCTTGGAAGCCACGTACCATAGCGCTACCCAAAATTGATCCCAAATAAGGGTCTTCTCCCAATCCTTCAGCTAAGCGTCCCCAACGCGGGTCTCGCGTGATATCAAGCATAGGCGCAAAAGTCCAATGTACACCTACTGATCGTGCTTCAGCAGCTGCTATGGCAGCTCCCTCTTCCACTATTTCGGGATTAAAACCGGCAGCTTGACCTATGGGAATAGG
>JAVBSQ010000071.1:0-3821 GCA_031556695.1 Bacteroidales bacterium
CACAATATACCCGCCTCGATTACGGCCTCTGTTGAAGATAGGAAATTTACGGATATCCATCATCTCGGTGAAACTGATTCTCCGGTTACCGAGACGCACATAGCGCAAGTGCTTGCTCCTGCTGTTGCGCAAAAGGGTTTCATAAGCAGCAGCAGATTTATCGCCAAAGAAGCCGGAAAGAGCAACAGCTAATTTTGCTACCTCAGGTTTAAAAACAGTATCATGGGCCACGGTGCAGTCCATGTAGAGGTTATAGTAAGGCAAAGAGGTTGCGAGTATACGGCCATCGTGCGCCAGGATATCTCCACGCTTGGCCGGCAATTCTTCTTCACGATAGCTGATTTCAGCAGCACGCGCCTTCAAATCGGTATCAAATTGCAGGATTACGATCTTCGCAAAAATCAATAAGCCAATAAGGACTACGACAACGTAGACCAGACTGACTTTCATTAATATGTTTTTTGATTCTTGCATATATTTTAATGGGCGAAGGCTATTTTAAACGGGCGAATACGATTCGCCCTTACTTTTTGATTCGTTTGGGTGGGTATTGGGGTTCTTGCAGGGACATGCCGCGCTGCTTAATTTGGCGCGTCACTTCCGAGCGGCGACTGAGAAGCATCAACTCAGAGGTACGAATGGTGTTTTCAATACGGAGGCTGATGAGGTCTTGCCGGAGAAGGCGGCTTTGGCGCACAGTTCCTTCCATGTAGTAGTGCATGCTGATGTAAAAAACAGCCAATGCGAAGAGATATAATATATACCAGCGATGTTTAACGAGGACTACGTTAAACAGCACATTCCCTGAAACCACATCTTTCAACAGGTTGGATTTACGGGGGGCAATATTTGTTTTTTCTTCGGTCATATAATCAATGGGCGAATGCGATTCGCCCTTACAGTTTCTGAGCGACACGGAGTTTGGCGCTGCGTGCACGGGTATTACGTTGTATTTCTTCTTCGGTGGGCAAGCCTGCTTTTTTGGTGATAACAGTAAAGGGGGTTGTTTCTTTGCCAAAGAAGTCTTTTTCTATTTTGCCATCAAGGTTTCCGGAGCGCATAAAATTTTTCACCAACCGGTCTTCCAACGAATGGTAGGTAATCACCACCAAGCGTCCACCGGGCTTTAAGAGGCGAAGCGACTGCACCAACATTTGCTCCAGGGCTTTCATCTCTCCGTTGACTTCCATACGCAGGGCTTGAAACACTTTGGCAAGATATTTATGCTCCATCATCTTAGGCGTGCAGGGCTTGAGCACCTCTACCAGGTCGCTAATGGTTTCAATAGGTTTATTGCTGCGGGCTGCCACCAATAATTTTGCTACACGTCCGGCGTTGTCCACCTCACCATACACACCCAGCAGGTAACGCAGGGCGTCTTCGGTATAAGTGTTTACCACCTTAGCAGCAGTCAAAGAACTTTTGTTGTTCATGCGCATATCCAGCGGCGCTTCAAAGCGAAAAGAGAAGCCGCGTTCGCCGGTATCGAACTGATGTGATGAGACACCCAGGTCGGCCAATATACCGTCCACCGCCTCCACTCCTTCATTGCGTACCAGTCCGCGTAAGAACCTAAAATTATTTTGAACAAGGGTGAACCCTTTCTCTTGTATTGCATTGCCGGCCGCATCACTGTCGCGGTCGAGAGCTATCAATCGCCCTTTTTTATTCAGACGGCGTAAGATCTCGCGTGAATGTCCGCCTCCGCCAAAGGTAACATCAACGTAGATGCCTCCGGATTTCACACAAAGCGCATCAACACTCTCTTGCAAAAGAACGGGGATATGATAAGCTTCTACTTGCATACGCCCCTCCTTTATTGTTGCATCATCTTATCATACAAGTCAGCAAAATCAGCATCGCTCATTCCACCGCCGGCATTTTCTTTGGCACAAAGTTTAATTTTGAAATCGAGCCCCGTGAATACCACTTCTTTCTGCACACCAATTTTCTCCAACAGGTTTTTCGGTATCAATATGCGGCCGGTTTTCTCGTCGGGCACCACAACGGCGCGGAGGCGATTAAATTCTTCCCACAAACGGCTGCCTTCGCGACTCAGGGGGTTGAGCTTGGCCTTCACTTCTTCCGAATGTTTAGCCCATGCTTCAAGAGTAAATATTTCAAGTGCGTTATCATACACATCTTTATGCACCATATATTGGGTAGCTAATGAACCTGACTGTGCACGGAGTTCCGAGGGGAACACCATACGACCTTTGTCGTCAAGCTTAGCTATATATTCACCAACAAACAGCATAAAATGGAAGGTTTACAGTTCTTTAAATATTCACACTACAAAAGTAAAGCTTTTTCTTCCACTTTCATACATAATATTCCACTTTCTTCCACCAATTGACGTTAATAAACATAAACATCATGATGTACAACATTTTAAGTTATTAACAAGATATGAAAAATTTTATTGCGAAACGGTTAAAAAATTGTGAATAACCGGTTTGTAAAATGTTGACGACTACTAACAAAACACTGAAAATAAACTGTTTATAAAATTTATTTTAGCCAGACTATATGAAAATAAAAAGGATTAGGAAGAAAAGGTGGTTGGTAATCCAGGTTTTTGTTGATTGTGTGCTTTTCATACTACAAAGTTAAAATTGTTTTTTGTTCTGTACAGTTTTAATTCGTAGGTTTTTTTGGGACACTTACACCTCTACAAGGCGTGATTGGTCATCATATTCAAAGGCATAGGCGCGGGTACCCTGGCGGGCCGTGCGCCAACGCATGCCAGAAATATTACCATTAAATTGTGGGGCTACATCAGCTATGGGCGCTTCATAATATAAATCTTGGGTAAATAAATTGCTGTTGATGCGGCTTATCCAATTGCGGATATTATAGGCGTAATCTATTGTCTCGGTTTCACTATGGAGTGTCTTGGCCTTCAAACGTAGCAGCTCGTCATACTCCAGTGCCGAAAGTTGCTGCAAGGGCTGTCCGTTGATGCTTATACTTGTTGTTAAAGGGCGTTCTAAAGCATCAACTCCAATAAATAGAGGAAGAATAATACAATGGAAATTGTTTTAGACATACTACCTCAAAATATGAACATAGACAAAAAAGCTGATGAAATACTACCGGCAATTTCATTCACTTTCTTCCACAGGGATATAATTAACATCAATCCACCAATTTTTACAATTTTGATAACTTATACATTTTAACTCCCCGTTACATATTAAATAATACCAATAAGACCCTGTATCATCAATATCTGTCGTAAGATCCTCTGGGGCAGCAATTTGTTTTTCTATATTTTTATTTGTATCAACAAAAAAAGATGAAAGAAAAATTCCAAAATAATAAAACCTATATTCTTTATAATAAAAGAAACCTTTACAACCAGTGTAATTAGGGATATTCCATAAAGGCACATTCTCGATGGAGATTATTGTATCACCTCTTTCATTAAGATAGACTGTAATAAGAAATTCAATATTTATATCATTATATAAAGGACAATTAGTTACAGTAGCTATAGTAGAATCTAATATGACATCTAAATGCTCATTACATTCATAGAGATTAATATTTATAATAACCGAATCCTTAATTGGCCTTAGATTAACCACATTCACATTTTGACCCTTACATTCTGAGAATAAGAATATGAGTAAAAATAAAAAAGAAAAACATATATAAATAATATATTTTAGCATATAAGAGGCTGTGAAAGATTTTGTGTAAACGATTTTTTGCGATGTAATTTTTCATTGTTTAATTCTCTGCAAATTTAATCATAAATTGATTCAATATCACCCCCCAGTTTCGGATGGGCATTGTCCACTTCTTTTCGATATTTT
>JAVBSQ010000044.1:0-11476 GCA_031556695.1 Bacteroidales bacterium
TTCCATTATATAACACGGGGACCACGTCGGGCACGATGTAGTCAAGCAGGCGCTGGTAGTGAGGAATCACCACAAACGCGTTATCCTCTTTCTTCAATTTATTTACGCCACCGGCCACTATGCGTAAGGCATCAACGTCCAACCCGCTATCCGTTTCATCTAATATTGCCAATTTAGGTTCCAGCATAGCCATCTGGAAAATCTCATTGCGCTTTTTCTCTCCTCCGGAAAAGCCGACATTTACGCCTCGAGTAGAAAAAGTAGGGTCCATCTCTACAATAGCCATTTTCTCACGCATCAATTTCAGGTATTCAGCAGCCGTCAGCGCTTCCAGTCCCGAGTGTTTACGATGCTCATTGATGGCGGCTTTCATGAAGTTTACATTACTCACACCCGGAATTTCCACCGGATATTGGAAACCTAAGAAGAGCCCCTCATGTGAACGTTCTTCGGGTAGCATGTTCAATAAATCTTTCCCTCTAAACATTACCGATCCGCTTGTAACTTCATAGTTCTCGCGACCGGCCAATACAACAGACAAGGTGCTTTTACCCGAACCGTTAGGGCCCATAATAGCATGCACCTCTCCTTCCTTTATTGTCAGGTTAATCCCCTTCAATATTTCTTTTCCGCCTACATTGGCATGCAAATCTTTTATTTCTAATAATGTTTTATTCATTGTTCATTATTCGTTATTCATTTTTGTATTTTCTGTACCATATACGGAACCCAAAACTTGCCATCACAATATAAGTAGCGCTCAAGAATGGCATAAATACGAGTCCACGCATGGTATATAAGGTTACATTCATTACGTTTACGGTCATCCAGGCTGCCCAACAGTCAAGTTTCTTCTGTGCCGACAGCCATTGTGCCGTCAGTATGGTCATTACCACAAAAGCGTCAAGGTAAGGAAGGCGTGAAGGTATCACCGGCCAAGGCATCCAAGTATTCACATGTGCCATGGCAAATCCCCAACCTAAAGTGAGACCGGCCAATATGGCTAAAATCAATACGCGTTGTTGATTACTAAGCAGTGTAATTTTTAATTCATGCTTTTTGTTTTCCTCACTGACACTCGGGTGTGTCCAACGATAATGTCCAATAGCATTAATCACCAAAGAAATGGGTTGAAGCATCATGCTGGAATACAAATTTTTTTGGAAGAAAAGCGTAAAAAGCAAAATATTATATAGGTAGCCTATATAAAAATTAAGCGTTTTAGCACGCACGGCTAAAAACACACAGGTCAACCCCGCTATGACTGAAAATAGTTCCAAATAACTCACTGCCCGCCCGTCCAACTGCAACAGCACATTATCAACACTGAAGAAAGAGAAAATACTATCCATATTATTTTGCCTCCTCCAAGCGTTGAATGATGGATTTACCCAGAGCTTCTTTTACCTCTTTATGCTTAACGATAGCTATCACGGTATCGTTGGTTTGGAATTTTCCACGCACATTCTCAAAATCTTTTTCCTTATCTTCCTCATCTCCATCAGCACCAAAACCGGCCATCTTACCCAGTGTAAATTCTTTCTTGGCATCTTCGTATAGCATATCGTCGATAGCCAATACACAGGTTGTCCACTTTTTCACAATATCTATTACCTCTTTTGCCGTAAACTCATCGGGACGCTTACCACAAAACTGCGTTAACATCTCGTAAGCCCATGTCCATTCATAAGTATAATAGTTTTGGTGAAGATTCTTAAAATAATTGCTTATTTCTTCTAAACTGATTTCTTTACCTTTTTCTATAGTATCAAGCAGTTCATTTAATGCATCGGAAGGACAAATTAATCCCGCCACATCTACCCACTTACCTGCACCTACTTCCGTATCTTTCTTTAAAGCTTTGCGTATATTTGCTTCGGATAATGCATCCGGTGTTTTTTCTAGACGAGAAATCAACGAATTTCCCAAAAATTTCCAAAGCGCACAGTCGTAAAGTTTGATGCCACGGGTCAACACACGTGCTTCTATTTTCACTCCTTGGTAGTCATATAGCGGTAACAGTTCATCTTTAGAGTCGCGCATATCTTGTAACAAATTGCGTCCGCGCAACATTTTACCCACAGTATAAGGGCTCAAAAGATTATAATTAATATAGTCCAACAGGGCCTTGCTTTTTCGCTTATCACGCTTAGGCCATTTTTGCGAGTCACGCACTGTACCTATGCTTCGCAGGTTGACTGCCGGTGCTAAATATGACTCATCATCGCGTTCAATAAGGTAAGAAAAAGGTAGGTCAGCCGTATCGGCGTGATTATGATGACGGCCCATTACCAGCGTAAATGCACCAATACGTGAGGGCCAAAGGATATATGAGTCGCTGGTAGTCTTAGTACCTCGTTCCAAAAAACCATGATGAATAGGCCCCAACTTATAAAGGTGATTGCTTTGATTGGAACCCGAACCGGCATTCATAAAGGAGTACATACCGGCAATAAGCAGGGTTGATTTGTGGTGAGTAACTGTATAAGGACCGGCAAAAATAGCACAAGCCTCTCCGTGAAATCCCTGGCAATTGGCAAAAAACAAAGACTGCACCGAAGAATATTGCTTATCAAGCTGACAACCTTGTCCAATAAAACTATCTGAAACTACTGTGCCATTTAAAATAGAAGAACCCGAACATACAATAAAGTTCTCCAGGTGACAGCTATCACCTATTTGTACAGGGTCTTCAGTAACACTATTTATTGTTCCATTTTTCAGCACTGCAGCACCATCAAGTTCCGCACTGTCGCCTATATTAACATTGATAATTGTATCACAACGGAAAATCTTGACCCTATCGCCTATATATCCTACAGTATTTTTTTGCGTTTGCGTGTAATCCGTTATTAATTTTTCAATTTGTCCTATCAGTTCAGGCCTATGCCTGTAGCTGGCCAAAACATAAGCTAAGTGGGCGGAAAGTTCATTATACATCATCACGCTGCGCGAACCCACCTCACTAATAGCTTCCACCTTAATGCCGTTACCAAAGCTGCTTTCGCCATCGGTAAGCAACATTTTCACGTCAAAAATAACCACGTCATCTCCGATAACATAGTTAGCAATATAATCGCGCACCGAGCGAATAAACACATTGTTCCCCACTGTACAGTTATGTAGCCAGGCATCGCAAATACCCGTGTGTACTTTGATGCCGCCTTGCAATGTTTTTTCTTTTTCAAAAAAGCCTAATGTATTTGCGCCGGTAAACTTTACCCTGTGAATATGATCCGGCGTAAAACTATCTGCCACCTGTATCAGTTGCCAATCATCGGCTCTACACGCTTGCTGTTGCAGTTGCGCTATTTCGCTTGATGTTAGTTTTCTCATAAGTTCACTTGTTATCCCACGCTACCCTCGAGGGAGATTTGTAATAATTTTTGGGCTTCAACGGCAAATTCCATAGGTAGCTGGTTCAGCACTTCTTTAGCATAACCATTGACAATAAGCCCCACGGCATCTTCAGTTGGTATACCTCGCTGATTACAATAAAACAATTGGTCTTCACCTATTTTCGAAGTAGTAGCTTCATGTTCTACCACTGCTGTTTCATTTTCATTTTCGATATAAGGGAAAGTATGCGCTCCGCAATTACTACCCAGTAGCAGGCTGTCGCACTGCGAGAAATTACGCGCATTGAATGCACTTGGCGTGAATTTCACCAAACCACGATAGGCATTTTGGCTATTCCCCGCAGATATACCCTTACTCACAATCCTGCTACGGGTATTCTTGCCTATGTGTATCATCTTTGTACCGGTATCGGCTTGCTGATAGTTATTAGTTACCGCCACCGAATAAAATTCAGCGCTTGAATTGTCACCCTTCAAAATAGTGCTGGGGTATTTCCAAGTGATGGCTGAGCCGGTTTCCACCTGTGTCCATGACAGGCGACTGCTTTCTCCTTTACAAATACCACGCTTGGTCACAAAGTTATAAATACCGCCGCGGCCCTGCTTGTCCCCGGGATACCAGTTTTGTACGGTAGAATATTTCACCTCGGCATCTTTCATTACAAAAATTTCCACCACAGCCGCGTGCAGTTGGTTCTCATCACGCTGCGGAGCGGTGCAACCTTCCAGATAGCTCACATAGCTACCCTCATCGGCCACTATCAAGGTGCGCTCAAATTGTCCGGTTCCTTTAGCGTTGATACGGAAATAACTTGACAGCTCCATGGGACAACGAACGCCCTTGGGTATATAACAAAAAGAACCATCACTGAATACGGCGCTGTTCAAAGCCGCAAAATAATTATCACCCACCGGCACTACCTTGGCTAAATATTTTTTTACCAAATCCGGATAGTCATGTACGGCCTCACTGAATGAGCAAAAAATAATGCCTTTTTCCGCTAGTGACTCACGGTAAGTAGTTTTCACCGACACGCTGTCAAAAACGGCATCTACAGCCACACCACTCATTTCACGCTCGGCTAAAGGAATACCCAGTTTATCAAATGTAGCCGCCAATTCCGGATCAACGGTTCCATCGGCAGCAGCCTCCACCTTTTTAGGTGCTGCGTAATAAATAATATCCTGGTAATCGATAGTAGGGATATTCAAGTGCGCCCAAGCAGGCATCTCCATAGTGAGCCACTTGTGATAAGCCTTCAAACGAAATTCCAACATCCACCCCGGCTCTTCTTTTTTAGAAGAAATCAGCCGGATAATATCCTCATTCAATCCTTTCGGAATAAATTCCTGAACTACAGGAGTTGTAAATCCATGTTTATATTCAGAGCGGGTAATATCGTGTAATATACTGTCTTGCGTTGCCATAAGAATACAAAGATACAATATTTCCCACAGATTACACAGATTTGCACCATTTTTTTATTATCTTTGAAAAATGAAAAAACTGATATTGGTTATATTAGCCTTTTTTCTCTATCAGGCTGTTGTTGCACAGGTAAATATTGATAGTACCCGTGGGGTTGCTTCTGAAAAATTGGCACAATACCGGCAGGCATATCAACATTATCAGCTGTGGTTAATTGCCGACACACTGAATCCCGAAGCACTAAATGCCGTAGCACGCACTGCCCTGCAATTGGGGCGCATTAAAGAAGCTGAAGAGCATTATCTAAAAACTTATACGCTTGACAGTACTAATTTTGATGCCGAACTGCAATTGGCCAAGTTATACTTTCAACAGAAAAAATATAGTGCATCATTAGCGTTTTATGATCACCTCTTAGAGCAGGACTCTACTAACATTAGCTTCCTTAGGGGTGCCGGTGAGTGTATTGAAAGAATGGGTTTCTTGCCCATTGCCATGAACTATTACAATGCTGCCGTCGAATTAAATAAAGAAAATGCATCATTGGCAATTGTTTTAATCAATATTTTATTAGCCCTACATCAGGCTAATCCGGAAGATTCACTGTCAATGGCGATGGAAATTTGTGATACTGCCATGGTGTATAACCCCGACAATAAAAATTTGCTGCAGACTAAAGGTGTATTGTATTTCATACAGGAAAACTATCCGGCAGCCGACAGCACATTAAGCATTTTAGTGAGTGGTGGCGACTCTTCAGGTATCAATATGCGTTACCTCGGGCTAACCAAATACCGGCAAAATGATTATTATGACGCTATCCCTTATTTTGAAAAATTATATGTCGAAGATACCACTAATGTTGAAACTATATTATTATTGGCTAATTGCCTGCGGCAAACAACCGACAGGAACCGGGCTTTGACATTATTTGACAAAGCAGAAAAGTTAATGTATCCCACAAATGAAGAACGCTACAACCTCGCGCTTTCCCGTGCTGATACCTACAGGGCTTCCGGTGACACTAAAAACGCTCGGAAATATTGTTGGGAAGCATATAAGCTCAGTAAGAAGAATAGAACAGCCATACTATTCCGATTAGCCGGTTTATACTATTTCGGCAATAAATCACTGGAAACAATAGATCGCAGCGAATATGAAGAAGGGCTCTTTTTTCATGTGCTGTTTCTGCGCGAACCGGCTATGCAAAACCTCCGGCCCGAATCCATGTATGGTACTCAGGCTATGCTGTCCAAAATTCAGCTGAAAAAATATGCAGAAGATATGTTTTTTAAGGATGTGAATAAGTTGCGCATGACCTCTCCCGATGGGGAAGTAACATGGATCACTGCCGAAGAACTAAAACAACTGACACAATCATAAACACAATTTTGGCACGTTTTTTGCTGCTTTATTTAATATAAAACTTTTGTATGAAAAAATTTATTTTGTTAATGGGTTTATGCCTTGGAATAACAGGCATATCGTTCGCAGCCGAGGAATGGCCGAAGATTATTCCGGTGGAAAACGGAAAAATCAGTATTTATCAACCCCAGCCGGAATCATTAGCCGGCAACAAGCTCGTATTTCGTACTGCTTTGTCTGTAACAATAGGTGACAAGGACCCTGTGTTTGGTGCCATGTGGGCGGAAGCTTTATTAAACACCAACCGCGAGTCGCGTACCGCTTCCCTGCAAAGCCTTAAAATTACTGATTTGCGTTTCCCCGACACGGATAGCAGTAAAATAGAACAAGTAAAAACCATCATTGAACAAAAAGTGCCAAAAGAAACAATGAATATTTCATTGGATAATATAGTGGCATCTTTGGAAAATGAAAATGAGCATAAAAGTAATAAATTAAACAATGCTCCGCCGGAAATTATTTATGAAGAGAAGCCTACTTTATTGGTATTGATTGATGGTGAACCCAGATTTCAGGAGGATAAAGACCTGGATATACAGCGTGTAAGTAATACTCCGTTTATCGTTGTACAAGGTAAAGATAAAAATTATTATCTTTATATTTCTGAAAAGTGGTTTAGTACCGGTGACCTCACTACAGGCCAGTGGGCATACATAAAAAATCCGCCGAAGGATATTAAATCCGCCGGTAAAAAAATACAAAAAGAGGAACAGAAAAATAATCCTGAAGCCAAGGAAAAATCTGACCTTATCCCGCAAATTATTGTACGGACCAAACCGGCTGAAATTATACAATCTAACGGCAAAGCCGACTTCAAGAGTATAGAAGGCACTTCGTTGTTATATATGTCAAACACGGAAGATAATATCTTTATGGATATTGCCAGTCAACATTATTATGTGCTACTATCAGGCCGCTGGTATACTTCAAAATCATTGCAAAGCGAGTGGACTTATGTGGAAGGAAGCGCTCTCCCCGGCGACTTCAGCAAGATCCCTGAAGGATCGGAAAAAGATGCCGTACTGGCCAGCGTGCCGGGAACAGCAGCGGCTAAAGAAGCTATGATTGACGCTCAAATACCGCAAACAGCCAAGGTGGACCGTAAGAGCGCCGGCACCAAGGTAAAATATGACGGTGACCCTCAGTTTAAACAAATTGAAGGTACTTCTATGCAATATGCGGTCAATACTTCATCTACGGTATTGAAAGACCATGACAAATATTATACGGTGGATAATGGCGTATGGTTTGTGTCCAATCACCCCGAAGGGCCGTGGGCAGTAGCTACTCAACGTCCGCTGGAGGTAGATGAAATTCCGGCTGATAATCCGGTATATAATGTGAAGTATGTATATATTTATGATGTAACGCCGGACTATGTGTGGATGGGGTACACGCCCGGTTATATGGGCTGCTATGTTTATGGCGGAACAGTAGTATATGGCACAGGCTTTTACTATGCTCCCTGGTATGGCGCTTATTATTATCCGCGGCCGGTTACTTGGGGATTTTCAATGCACTACAACCCTTGGTATGGTTGGAGCATGGGCATAGGCGTGAATGTAGGTTGCTTCTCGTTTGGTTTTGGTTTCCACCCGGGTGGTTGGTGGGGTCCTCCTGTTTATTACCCTCCTTATCACTATCCTTATTCTCATTTCTATGGTCCGCACAGGCCGGTGGTTATTGCACCACATAATAATATTATCATCAACAATAATAACCGCGTGTATAACAATAATCGCGTATACAATAATAATGTATATAACCGCCGTACCGGAGTAGCTACCGAGAATACCGGTAGAACACGCAACAATCAAGGCCGTAACCTTTCGGGTGCAACACGTGATAATATACAAGTGGGGCGTGATGGCAATATTTATCGTCAAAACAATGAGGGACAGTTGCAACAACGACAAAATAATTCATGGCAATCAACTCGACAGAATGAGGGGATGAACAGGCAACAACAGAATTACCAAAGAAGCGAGAATCGTCAAAGTAATTTCCAGAATTATCAACACCAAGGCAATTTCCAACAACGGCAGGCTATGCCTCAACGAAGCGGTGGATTTGGTGGCGGCGGAGGTGGAAGACGAAGGTAAGTAATATCCCGCAGAATTCGCAGAATAACGCAGATTAAGCTTTCCTCAAATGTAAACGAGATAGTACACTTTTATGTTCCTGCAGCAGCTCACTTTGATGTTTGTTGCAGGATTCTAATAGTGTAATCTTGGTAGAATGTTCATCACACTTTAATTTGTCAACCTTCTTTTCCACATTGTCTAACCTATTAGCATCAACTCCTGTTTTCCGGAGTTCAGCCTTTAAATTATAAAAGATAGTCCAAACAGAAAGGAGTGTACCAACAGAAGTTCCAATCATGGTAATCACTAACGCCACTGCATCCATAACAATAGAATAAAATATTTAATAGTTATCAAATGATTTTTAAATAGTACGGCGGTGAACTACTAATAGCGTGGCATTAAAAATCAATGCAAAGGTGGATATAATTTTTTATTATTCCAAATAATGCACAAAAAACCGCAGGAATAAAATTCTCTGCGGTTTTCTATATTATATAAAGATTATTTTAGAAATAGCGGAAGCGCCAATCTTCTACCTTTGCTGCTTTTTCAAGGGCCGGAAGGAATTCAAACAAGCGGCCTTGCATGTACATCATGCGAGTGCGCAAGGTTTCATCTTCCTTAGTATAGGCGGCACCGGTTTCACGTGCATCAACGCTGAACATATATACACCTCTAACACCTTTAACCGGACCAGTCAATGTGTTTTCAGCAGCTCCGGCAACAGCTCCGGCTAATTTAGGCTCCAGGCCTAAGCCTTCCACCATTGAAGAGCCGAAGGAAACACCTGAAGCCTTAGCAATAGGTAGCCCCAATTTGTCTGCTACTGCTTCAATATTGGCAGCACCAAGTTCTTTCATGCGTTGAGCATTAGCTGTCGCTTGTTTTTCAAAACGAACCAGTTGTTCTATATCATCACGCACTTGATCAAAAGGAGCGATACCGGCCTCACGTACTTCAGTGATAGCAGCCACTACAAAATAACTATTGTTATTCAAGTTCAATGTGCCTGATACGGCATGATCTTTTGCTTCATAAATCCAACGTACAAGCTCACGGGCATTTTCAAATATGGAAATAGTACGGTCACCTTCGCTAATGTTGTAGGCAGGTACACGAATGTATCCTTTTTCATTAGAAAGTTCAACGAATTTATCATAATTGTTTACACTAACGGAAGCTAATTCATTAGCTTGAATAAACAAGTCCTGCACTGTTACTTTACCGGGTTCTGCTGTTTTAGTCAGTACCGCCAGCTTCACTTTTTTCTCTTCTGCTCCACGCTCTGTAACCTGTGCTACGTGCACACCGTAGGGTGATTCTACTTTAAAATATTTAGATTTTGCAACAAGGAAGCAAGTATCTTCAAATGCTTTCACATTACGTAAGTCGCCTTGTTTAAACCAACCCAAGTCACCCTCATTGCGATTAGCTGCTTGGTCGGCAGAATATTGTTGCGCCAAATAAGCAAAGTTAGCACCTTTACCTAATACTGTAAGTAAGCTGTCTGCTAATTTATTGGCAGCGTCTTTAGAAAGTGACTGGAAGGGGATTAAGATATGACGAGCCTTCACAGAGTCAGGAAGGTTTTTGATTTCAACAATACGAGCAGAAAGATAGGTGTATTCTTCATTGTCTACGGGCATAACAGAAGAAACGGTGGCACGGAAAGCAAAACTATCCAGTTTAGCGGGAAGCTCACCTTTCTTGTAAAAATAGTCATCATAAGGCCTGTCTGAATTGAAGGCAATAAATTGTTTCAAGTCCTTGGTTGTTTTAAACTCTTCGTAAGCTTTATAAAAATCTTCTTCGGTAAGTTTAACATCTTGTTCAGAAGGTATGATGGGAAAAGCAACATATTCTATATCACGTGTTGTTTCTTGTTCAAAGCTTTTTTCATGTTTTCTGTAATAAGCTTTTAAATCGGCTTCGGATACTTTGATAGACGTGTCGCCCATAGCGTTGAGCGGCATCACTACATAGCTGATATCCGAAAGGGTATTTTTACCATCAACGGCTGATTTTAACTGCAAGTCGTTGGTGAATTGGCTTTGACCTACGAGTGCCAAATATTTTTCCACCATTTGGGCGCTGTGTACACGTTTTTCCACATATTGCCAATACATTTTACGCATGCCGGAACGATCTGTGTTAATGTTTTGAATAAAGCCCAAAACAGCAGTACGGCTGAACTGTCCGGTTTCATCTACAAACATGGGGTCATTGTAAATTACGGGTGAGATATACTGTCCACGTACCAAGCTTTCCATCTCATCATTGGACACTCCAATACCACACTTATCATATTGCGGTTCCATTACATATTCCTGTACAAACTCTTGCCAGGCCTGCTCACGCACTCTTTCTTGCATTGATTCCGACAAGGCATTGTTTCCTAACAACATCTGATTGATGCCGTTATAATACTCTATCCTTTTTTGATAATCTTGATAAGTAATAGACTTACCGGCCATGCTGCCCACATCATATTTTGAGGAGAACATAGAAGTTACCGAACGTAGGGTGTCGGCATCAACAATGAATGATATCAATGCGATACCGATAAGTACCGTAATAAACACACCCATTTTCACCCTGATTTTTTCTAATACAGCCATTGCTTTATTATTTACTGGTTATAACTATTTAGATTTTAGCTTGCAAAGATAATAAAATTTCTGATTAATCCTTCACCACAGTCAGTTTAACCAACTCTATTCTGGTAGCAGAGGTACGAAGAATACGAAAACGAAAGCGTTCAAACTGTAAAACCTCCTGTTGCTGAGGTATATTTTCATTATTATACATTATATATCCGGCAAGTGTTTCATAATCATCGAATTCCGGAATGTTTAAGTCGTAAGTCTTATTAATATACTTTACTTCTATTCTTCCGGAGAACAAAAATTCATTTGATGATAATTGCTTGTCTATCAAATCATCACTATCATGCTCATCATTGATTTCACCAAAAATTTCTTCAAAAATATCTTCCATGGTAACCACTCCGGAAGTACCACCAAATTCGTCAACCACCACGGCCAAAGCTTTTTTGTTTTTAATTAGCGTGGCTAATAAATTTTGAGCGGGCATGGTTTCGGGAACAAAATCAATAGGCCTGAGCTTTTCTTTAATGGAGGACATTCCCGTGAAAAGATCTTTGGAATGAACATAGC
>JAVBSQ010000156.1:0-13932 GCA_031556695.1 Bacteroidales bacterium
GTAACAAAGCATCAAAGACCCTAAAGGTAACCACGTTGGAATATGCTTGACGACAACCGTCCGACACCATACGCCGCAAGCTAACGGTATGGGCCAGCGCCGGCGGAGTATAAGCGGGTGCCGTAACATTACCCGGAGCAACAGCGTACGACTGCACCTTGATATCATTCCACGGCGCCATCTCCCAACGGTAGGTATAAGTGCCCAGTCCCCCACTTGCCGGAAGAGTACTGATAACCTCACCCGGCCGGGTGCCGGAAATAATATAACTCGATGAGGTTTGGGCAATACTGCCAGCCTGCAATGCAGGGCCGGTAGTAGTTAATTGCACAGCATCACTAGACAATACACCATAAGAAAGCCTTACATATATTTTTTTACCCCATCCTATACAGTAATGCTGAACAAAATTACTTCCCATAATATCCTGTACATTCGCTGTAAAATCTGTTTTCCCCTGATAAGACGAAGGAAAATCAAACCATGCACTGGTTTCTTGATCACTAAAGGCATATTGCCAATGGTACACCCCGGCAGGAAATCCCTCAGTTGCTCGAAAACGGGTAGGTGTCGTATAATCTAACGTAGAACGGTCAATCGTTATAATGGCATCCGGCCTCATACGGAAATAACGAACTGTGATTTCATTCATCGTTGCATCCAAGCAACTCCAATCAATATCCACCGTTTTAATATCAAAACTATAGGTCTCCAATTTGGGATTATATACTAACGCTTCATTTGAACAAATAGGGTTCCAATTATAGGAACCTGTTTGACCGGTATAGCTATTTGCTATCCGAAGGTCTCTGCTCAGGCCGGTAAATTTTATGCTTTGAATAGGACCACTGCCGACAGGAATAGAGGCGTATCCCGAAACATATTTCGTTCCCTGCATCCTATAAAAATACTCTCCACTCTCCGGAAGTTTTAACTTTCCACTTTTGGTCAAATATTCAACTTTTCCCCAACTAAAAAAATAATCGCTGGAGGAGGTATATCCCAATTTCAGTTCTATATTATACTCAAAAATATAGGCCTGGGCAGGAAGTATCCCATAAAAAACAAGCATAAGCAATAGCCCCACTGTCAGCCGCCTACATAACTCTATATGCAAGCCATTAATCATTTATTCATTAAAATAATGGTACTCTTTTTCCTTCAATACATTTCCCTCATGATCCCGAACTATGTGTAAACGACCTAAATCATCATACTCATAAAAAGTCGTAATTCCGTTAGGATCAGTTTGAGAAGCTATGCCCACCGATGGCTTATGGGTGAATGTATGGACAAACACCGGTTGATCTTGGAAGGCAGTGCGCAGCCGAGATCCTAACTCAACAACATCAGGGTATAAACTATTGTCAAAATCTGTAACATATATAACACCCAGCAATGTTTTTACCTGCTCATAAGTTGCTCCTTTGATTTCAGCAATCGGATACTGTCCTTTATAACTCCAGATATAAGACACTGGCACTCCATCACGCCTTGTATATTGCAATATGTTACCATGGCTATCATATACGTCAAAAGTAAGTTGTCTTTGCAAACGGCTGTCCATACCTGCCGTAACAGTGTATTTAATATAATTATCAATGGGAGTATCAACCTCCAAGCGTTGCTGGAAATCGGGAAACAATTTACCGTTTTCATTCCGGTAGGGCTGTAACATTACATTCATTGCCCGACCATCACGATAAGTGATTGTCTCTATCGGAATGCCGATCATATTTTGCTGCACCATGGTCGTATGGCCCACATCGGCGGCATAACGGTATTCGATTTTGCTATTTGTATGCAACCCGCCATCCCGGTTATGTTCCTCACTGCGCAATAACCCGTCAGAATTCGCAGTATATTCATAGTTTACATTAGTGCTTATAGGATGTAAGCCGTCTAAATCATATAATATAGTTTTTACTGATTTCGGCCGTCTCTCATACGTATATATTTTATAAGCAGCTCCCTCATCATAACTTTGAGCAGTATTGGGACAAACATTAGCAAATTTTGCACGCATTGACCGTACATAACTGGGGTCATTGTTACTTATTTCATATGAATTTGCAGTACTTCTTATTTTCTTTCCATCGGCATTATATTCTTCTTTAAGCTGTAATAATCCCCTGTCCTGTTCCTTAGAAGAATAAGGTTCATAGGGGGTTCTTGTTTCTTGAATAATGGTTTGCGCCGGTTCATCCAAGTACCCATTATCAAAGTTTGTGTACAAATAACGCGTAAAGGCATTATCTCTCCGTTTTTCTATTACTTCCGAATAACCGATATGATTTCCCTGGGTATTATAGCAAGCAGGAAGAACGGAAACTGAAGAGAAAACAGAGAGTTTTGTTTTTGTATTATAACCATCATTAAAAGCATGGACAATATAGTCAAAAGAATATTGTATTTGTCCCCCAAGCACCCCGCTTGATTGGTTAGCCTGATCTTTATGTTGTAAGTAATCAGAGACATAAAAATATTTTTTTTCCTCCACCTTAACATTTTCCGAAGTATAATCTGCCATCCCCCTAATCCGTAACCCTCCTGCCAAATTATTACTATTTAAATCCCGGTAGGAATCACGTGTCAGCATAACTTGTTTCTTATAATAGTGTGGCTCAAAGTCAAATTCCGTATATCCTCCTGTTGGATAAACAATTTTATTTAAAATACCATATTTTAAATATGCAGCATTGGGATTCCGGAGATTGTAGTAGTTATCACCGGAAGATTGGGAATAAGCAGCATAGGTATTATTAAAGAATCCCCAATGGTCTGTTTTATTGGAGAGATAATCAGGTAAACTGTTGGGCTCATTATAGTAAAACCGATGTTTTTTTTCCTGAAGACTATTCGGCTTAGACTCACTTATCCCCAGCAACATTAAACGTTCCGTAGGTTTATCGTCATATTCAAAATTAAAAGTTTTAATGAATCCACCTTGCGAATTGTATATCATTATGTTAACTAGCTTATACCATTTCATATTTTCAAGGCATTTCGGATATAAATAATCTACATTGCCAGATTTTAACAAAGGTAAAAAGCCATGTGAGCCAATCTGATTATATATCGCAGATTTATTATAATTATTAAATTTTACATCATAAATTTTTGTTTTATAATTTAATTCCTTGGTTAAAAATCTAAAAAACACAAGAGTTCCGCTTATTTATTTAATTTATTTCAAATAAACAGGTGCTATTAATTTACCTTCATGCCCTGCTTCTACACGTGTATCATAGCTATTATCACTACAATTCACATTAAGGGACAGCGATCCACCTTTAGATACTGTAGCAAAACCCAAATGAAACTGTTGTGCAATATACATCTGATTAATAAAATCGCCTCGTACATAGTTTAGGCTGATTTTTTCTCCGTTTTGAAGCCTGATTGTTGTCAAGTACCAGGCTGTGGCAGTCCATATATCATTGTACTGACCAAAAAAATCCATAGAATAATCTATGGCAGTAGTATCTCCGCCAAAAATATATTGAATACCCTCTTCCGTGGTAATAGTAAATCCACTAAAAGACGATGGGTAGCTATAACCTGCAGCCTCCAAGGCTGTTCCCTTTGTACTGAAAGGAACTTCCAAAAAAGTATTATTAAAATGTACTTTTACAGGCTTATTGCATCTAACCTGCCAATTACCCTGATGGTCTAAATAGAATTTCCCACTATAACCCGGAAAATGGAACGAAAATTCATCGGGCTCCGTATCCTTATATGATGATTTCGTTTTGTTTGATCCCCCTTGTGCTATTTCACGAAGGTAATCCAAAGTATTCCAAGCGCCAGTATTTAACAAATCATGCGCATAATAATAACCTGTTCGAATAGAAGATTGATCTTCATCAATCCTATCTTTAACTTCCCGTGTAATCACACCGCCGGCATTCAAGCTCCAACCCACCCCTAGCCACCCTGCACGCTGGTCGGGGCGTACACCGGTAGCATTATAATTTAGGGATAAGGGGAGCTTATGCCCAAAACAATCCATCTCATAAAGAGGAATGTTAATAATAGGAGTACCTGTGTAAAACGAAACAGGCAAGTTACCATAGGTTCCCAGGCTTGCAGCATTCGGACTTAACACAGAAGCTGGCAGTTCTGATAGTTGCGAGAATAATTGTAGTGGAATTACCATTAAAACCAAAACTCCAAAAAATGCACTACCGTATATATTAATTCTAGGCATATTATATCATAGGGTTGTTGCTGCTAAGGTAAAAACTTCTTTTAGAATAACAACAATAATCCTGTATATTTAACACTTCCGGAAGCAAAAATCCCCATGATTTTCACCACAGGGATTTTTCTATTAGGTACGGGCGAAACGCATTTCGCCCCAACAATTACAATTTCGGACCGGCTACGATCAAAGCTTTACCGGCTTCGGTATCGCAGTATTGCTCGAAATTCTTCACATATTTCGCACCAAGGCTCTTGGCTTTTTCTTCCCATTCTTTCACGTCTTTGTAAGTTTGACGGGGATCAAGAATACCTTCCGATACGTTGTTCAATTTCTTGGGTGCGGTAAGGTTCAAGATGGGAATATGTACGGTTTCGGCTTTCTCAATAGAACCGTCGATAATAGCATCAATGATAGCGCGGGTATCTTTAATAGAGATACGTTTGCCGGTACCGTTCCAACCGGTGTTCACCAGGTAAGCTTTAGCGTTGTTTTGCTTCATTTTCTTTGACAAGGTAGAAGCATACATGGTGGGGTGAAGAGTCAAGAAGGCTTCACCGAAAGCGGGAGAGAAAGAAGGTACGGGCTCAGTGATACCACGTTCTGTTCCGGCTAATTTTGAAGTGTAGCCGCAAAGGAAGTGATATTGAGCTTGTGCATCATCAAGGATAGATACGGGAGGCAGTACGCCGAAAGCGTCAGCCGACAGGTAAATAATTTTGCTGGCATGACCTGCGCGGGTAGGCAACACAATTTTGTTGATGTGATAGATGGGGTATGACACGCGAGTATTCTCGGTGATTGAACCGTCTGCATAGTCGGGTGTACCATCAGCTTTCACGGTTACGTTTTCCAAGAGTGCATCACGACGGATAGCACGCCAAATATCGGGTTCATTTTCTTCACTAAGGTTGATCACTTTAGCATAGCAGCCACCTTCGTAGTTAAACACGCCGTTATCGTCCCAGCCATGCTCATCGTCACCAATGAGGAAGCGTTTGGGGTCGGCAGAAAGGGTCGTTTTGCCGGTACCGGACAAACCGAAGAATACGGCTACATCACCTTTTTCGCCTACGTTGGCCGAGCAGTGCATAGAAGCCATACCTTTTTGGGGCAGGTAATAGTTCATCATAGAGAACATACCTTTTTTCATTTCGCCACCGTACCAGGTACCGCCAATAACTTGCATTTTTTCAGTAAGGTTGAACAGTACGAATACTTCTGAGTTCAAGCCGTGTTGTTTCCAGTTGGGATTAGTGCATTTTGAACCGTTCATCACCACAAAATCAGGTTCTCCGTAGTTAGCCAATTCAAAGTGTGAAGGGCGAATGAACATGTTGGTCACAAAGTGTGCCTGCCATGCTACTTCCATGATAAAGCGCACTTTCATGCGGGTATCATTGTTAGTACCGCAATAGGTATCTACGACGTATAAACGTTCTTTGTTAGACAGTTCATGTTGAACGATGCCTTTCAGTTCTTTCCATACTTCGCCGGTAACAGGGCGGTTGATAGTACCGTCCCACCAAATGGTGTCTTTAGATACAGCATCCTCTACAATATAACGGTCTTTAGGCGAACGGCCGGTAAAAACACCTGTTTTTACAGCAACTGCACCGGTATTGGTCAGTTCCCCTTTTTCGAATCCCTGATTCTTAGGATCCATTTCAGCTTGAAATAATTCCTCATACGAAGGGTTGTGTATCACCTGTTTAACCCCGGTGATACCGTACTTGCTCAAATCTAATTTTTCCATAATAATTTGATTTTAAATATATTATTAATTTATCTTAAGTCTTCTTAAAACGCGGTAAATGTACAAAATTTATTTGTAATTTTGAGCCCTCAATGGACATCTTTCACAAAATACTACAACAATACTGGGGCTATAGCGAATTTCGTCCGCTACAGGAAGAAATAGTACAAAAAGTGTACCAAGGCGAAGACACGCTGGCGCTGATGCCTACCGGCGGAGGTAAATCCATTACCTTTCAAGTACCTGCACTGGCCAAAGAGGGTATTTGCCTGGTAATTACGCCGCTCATTGCCTTGATGAAAGACCAGGTGGAAAATCTCAATAAGCGAAACATCAACGCCTTGGCTATTTATTCGGGCATGTCGGCTAAGGAAATGGATATTGCGCTGGATAATGCGGCGTATGGCGATTATAAGTTCTTATACCTTTCGCCGGAGCGTTTGGGCACCGATCTGTTCCGCGCGCGGGTGCAAAAGATGAATGTGAACCTGATAGCAGTGGACGAGTCGCACTGCATCTCCCAGTGGGGCTACGACTTCCGTCCCTCCTACCTGCAAATTGCAGAAATCCGTAATTTATTGCCGGGGGTGCCGGTTTTAGCGGTTACGGCAACAGCCACTCCGGAGGTGGCGCAGGATATTATGGCTAAGCTGAAATTTGCCAAGCCTAACCTGCTCCAAAAAAGTTTTGAACGCCGCAATCTGGTGTACGTAGTACGCCGCACGGAGGATAAGGAAAAACAACTGCTGAAAATATGTAACAGCATACCGGGCTGTGGAGTGGTATACGTACGCAACCGCCGTAGCACGCAGGAGATAGCTGAATTATTGATGAAAAATAATATCAGCGCCGATTTCTATCATGCCGGATTAAGCACTGAAGAACGTAACCGCAAACAGGCAGGGTGGAAAGACAACCGTATACGGATCATGGTATGCACCAACGCCTTTGGCATGGGCATAGATAAGCCCGATGTGCGTTTAGTAGTGCACATGGATCTTCCCGACGGTGTGGAAGCTTACTTCCAGGAAGCAGGACGCGGCGGCAGGGACGAGAAAACAGCCTATGCGGTACTTTTATACAATGAATCAGACAAACTAAAACTTGAACAGCGTTTCCGCATTGCCTTCCCTTCGATGGAAGTGATACGTAAGGTATATCAAGATATATACAGCTATTATAACCTGCCCTACGGCGCAGGAAAAGGCACTACACATGATTTCAGCTTGATGGATTTTTCGGTCCGGCACCAGGTGCATTCGCTCACGGCACACAGCGCCCTGCAATGCCTGGAGCGTGATGGATACCTTGAAATCACCGATGAACTAAACAACCCCACACGCATTATGTTTACCGTTGGACGGGAGGAATTGTATAAAGTACAGGTGGGAAATAGTAATCTCGACCTCTTCATAAAAGTGCTGCTCCGCCTCTACGCGGGACTGTTCAGCAACTTCTCCGGCATTGATGAGACCTATATTTCCAAGATAATGAACATCAGTTTGAGGGAGGTTAACGATAAGCTATTGCAATTATCGCGTATACATGTTATAGCTTACATACCGAAAAAACGAACGCCGCTCATCATTTTTAACGAAGAACGTTTGGACGAAAAGAACCTGCGTTTGTCACAAGAAAATTATAAGACCCGAATGGACCGGTATCAAAAGCGCATGAATGCCATGTTACATTACGCAGAAAGCACCACCCGTTGCCGCAGTCAACTACTGCTCGACTACTTCGGGGAGACGGATAGCTACCGCTGCGGTCGTTGCGACGTGTGCACCTCACGCAATGAACTCAATTTAAGCAGCTACGAGTTTGATACTATTTTAGCAATTATAAAAAATACAATTAACGATAACGATTTTACCATAACGCAGTGTATTGATGCCGTAAAAGGAAATAGCGAAAAGGTTATTAAGGTACTGCGGTGGTTAATGGAAAATGGAAAAGCACATGAGACAAAGGACGGAAAACTACGATGGGGTAGCTGAAACTACCTCTTCTTTTGATGGAAAAATTATTGTAATAGACCAATTGGAGGAGGTAACAGAGGCGGTAGAATATCTCTCTAAGCAAACGGTATTAGGTTTTGATACGGAAACACGGCCGGCCTTCAACAGTGCCGAGAGTCGCACGCGCAAAGTAGCACTGCTGCAGTTGTCGGACGATAAAAGAGCCTACCTCTTTCGCCTAAATAAAATAGGCTTACCTGAAAGTGTGTGTGCACTAATGGCTAATAAGAAAATAGAGAAGATAGGGGCAGCGATACACGATGATATCCGTACGCTTAATAAGCTAACCCCTTTCAATGCCGCCGGTTTCTCTGACCTGCAGAAGATGATGGCCGACTATGGCATAGAACATAAAGGGCTAAAGAAAATGGCGGAAGTAGTGTTAAATATCAACATTTCTAAGGGGCAACGGCTCACGAACTGGGAGTGTGAAAAGCTCACGGACGCACAACAACGTTACGCGGCCACTGATGCCTGGGTCTGCCGTGAGATTTTCATGAAATTGAAAACAATGCCGAAGAAGACGTAATGTATTAATGTGCTAATATGCTAATATGCTAATGAAAACAACAAACCATTGCCTTTAATTAGCACATTAACATATTAGCACATTAGCATATTAAAGGAAGTTGCTGAGTTCCATGTAAAGCCGCTGTGTGGGTAATCCCATCACATTAAAATAAGAGCCTTCAATATGCTCTATGCCTATATACCCTACCCACTCCTGCACACCATAGGCACCGGCCTTGTCAAAAGGTTTATACACATCAATATAATACGCTATTTCTGCTGAAGATAAAGAGCGGAACGACACGATGGAACTCACGGTGAAAGAGTGTTCTTTATCATGTGTACGCACACAGACCCCCGTTAACACCTCATGTTTATTGCCGGAAAGGATATGCAACATACGTTGAGCATCAGTTGCATCAACCGGCTTGCCCAAGAGTTGCTTATTGCATATCACCACGGTATCGGCGGTGATGAGCAGTTCATTGTTGGCCAAAGGGCGACCGAAGGCGTGTGATTTTAGCTGTGCGAGATAAGCCGGCACCTCTTGTAAGGGAAGTGTAGGCGAATAACTCTCATCTACCTCGGTATTCAGCTCCACGGTATAATCAATGCCCATACCTTTGAGCAGCTCCTTCCGGCGCGGGGAACCACTAGCCAGGATAACCTTGTAGTTTTGTAGTTTAGTTAGCAGCATTGTTATTGTGAGACGGTTTTGGGGTTAATGTTCCACTTGCCCTGCATCTTCATCACCTGCGTAATCACGTCACGGATACAGGCATCACCACCATTGTTAGCGGAAATATAGTGAGCTGCCTCTTTCACTTCAGGAACAGCATCAGCAGGACAGGTGGCAATACCGCAATGTTGCATAATTTCGATATCAGGAATATCATCACCCATAAAAAGCACTTCATCATGCTGCAAGCCATACTTATCACAGAAATGCTGAAAGTCGGGCAGTTTGTAAAATGACTTGAGGTAGATGTCAAAGACACCGAGCGGATGAAACCGTTTGTGAATGGTAAGAGAGGAACCACCGGTAATAATAGCTACATGGTAGCCATGTTCCACCGCTGCACGTACAGCATAGCCGTCTTTAGCATTATAGTTGCGCAACAGGTCGCCACTTTCGCTTACCAGCACTCCACCGTCGGTAAATACGCCATCAACGTCGAAGGCAAAGGCTTTAATTTTTTCTAATTTTGCTTTGTAGGTCATATATATTTAAATTACGAATTACGAATGTCAAATTACGAATTAAAGGCATTTATTTTCCTCATAATTCGTAATTCGTAAGTCGTAATTGGTTGTTAATTCTTTCTGACAATAACTTGTATAACTCTTGCAGTTCCGGTCGTTTGGCCAGTAGTTGCAAGTGCTTTTCCATGGTGAGCATATCCCCCCGCCGCGCCGGCCCCGTTTGTGCTTCAGCAGGGTGGCCCGCCGCGAACGCCCGCTCCACCGTTGCTTGCACCAGTGGTTGCAAGACATCAAAGTCAGCTCCGGCAATAGTAGCCGCTTCTGCCAGCAGCGCGTTCACAAAATTACAGGCAAAAACAGCGCTAAGGTGCAGTTGTGCTCGGGTAGCAGAATTAGCCGCTCTAACATTATCCGACAAAGAAGAAGCCAATTTGCGGACTATATCCAGATTTTTTTGTATATTTGCTTCTATAAAGAAAGGTATACTTTCAATATTGACATCATGATCGCGGTGAAGGCTTTGCAAGGGATATAAAACCCCATTATTTTCAAATCGTTGCAACACACCCATAGGTACTGTTCCGGCAGTATGCAATACCAGTCCGGAAGTATTTGGCATACTTTTTGCAATATCTTCAATAACAGTGTCGTTTACAGCTATTATGTATATATCGGCCTTTTCCAGTTCTTTTACATCATTGGTAGCTACCGCGTTCACCAATGCGGCAAGCCGGTGTGCATGCTCCAGGTTACGACTACAAATACCGGCAATGCGATGCCCTTGCGCAAAAAAGGCTTGCGCCAAATGCGTGGCTACGTTTCCACTACCAATGAATGATATTGTTTCCATGAATAGACAAAAGTACAAGAAATCTTTGAATTTTTAAGTTTTTGAATCTTTAAATTACAAACATCATGAAAACCTCTACCCTATTAGCATTTTTGGGCGGTGCGGCCATAGGCGCCGGACTGGTTCTTTTATTTACCACGGAAGAAGGTGAAAAAGCCCGTAAAGCCATTAAAGACACACTGGACAAGGGCATAGACCATTTCTCCGACAAGGTGGATGAAATTGTATACAAACAACACGATGTTTAAATGGTAAAAGGTGAAAAGGTACAAGGTGGAAAGGTATTTTTACCCTTCACCGTTTACCTTTACACCCTGTACCCTTCACCCCTATTTTATGGAAAACAAAACCTCCAATTTAGAGCAGTTGTTGGCAGATGTGCAGAAGTATGTCAACCTCCGGCTTGATGACTTCAAACTACGGACGGTGGATGGGCTGTCGGCTGTGCTGAGCCTTTTGTTCAGTGCCTTGGCTTGCCTTTTGCTGCTGAATATGGCGCTTATATTCATCTTTGGCGCATTGGCCGTATGGTTGTCGCAATGTATAGGCTCCCTGCCTTGGGCAATGCTGATTACGGGCGGACTGTTTGTGGTGCTTGTAGCTATATTGCTAATACTGCGTAAAAAACTAATTACCAACAAGTTGGTTTCTATATTAGTACAATTATTTTTCGAGAAGCCTGAATCTGAATAATTATGCCTAAGATCATTAATTATACTACTATATCTTCGGTTGAAGAGCTACGCCGCAATCGGCAGGATTTGCAGAAAGAGATAGCTATAGCCGAAAAAAAAATACGGAATGATTATTCCGTATTTAAATCGTCGTTTACCTTGGTAAACCTTGTGGGATCAGCTATTCGTAAAGTTTATGCTTACGCGGGGCTTTACAATAGTGCGAAATTAGCAATGTCGCTTATTTCAAAGATTTTACCACAGCCTCGAAAGCTTTCGGGTGATTCATAGCCAAGTCGGCCAACACCTTACGGTTCAAAGCTACATTATTTTTAGCTACCTTACCCATAAATTCGGAATAGGTCATTCCGTAGGGGCGTACGGCAGCGTTGATACGTTGAATCCACAGTGCGCGGAAAGTACGCTTTTTAACTTTGCGGTCGCGGTAAGCGTAGGTTAAACCTTTTTCATAGGTATTCTTCGCTACAGTCCACACATTAGCGCGGGCAAGGAAGTTACCTTTAGTCTGTTTGAGTAATTTTTTACGGCGGGCACGTGAGGCAACCGCATTGACTGAACGGGGCATAGTTTTTGTGTTTTTTGCAAGTCAGCGCTCAATGATGAGTCTTTGCTGCTGAACATGCCGGTTAATAAAATAAATTAAGCAACTAATAATGCTTTGATACGTTTTTCGTCCGAATCCGACACTATGGCCGAGTAGGTCAAATTACGTTTCCGTTTAATAGTTTTTTTAGTCAGAATGTGACTTTTGAACGCATGTTTGCGTTTCACTTTTCCCGATCCGGTAAGCTGAAAGCGCTTTTTGGCACCGGAGTTCGTTTTAATTTTTGGCATACAAGTAAGTATTATATATAATTAATGTTTTTCTCTTTGTCTTGTGTCTAATCGTCTCTTGTCTATTTTTTCTTTGTTGGAGCAAGCATCATAATCATTCTCTTACCTTCCAGTTTCGGCAGCTGTTCTGCTTTTCCCAACTCTTCCAAGTCAACAGCAAAGCGTAACAACAACTTCTCACCTTGTTGGGAGAACATGATAGAACGACCTTTAAAGAACACGTAGGCCTTCACTTTTGATCCTTCTTCCAAAAAACTTTGGGCATGCTTTAACTTAAACTGGTAGTCATGCTCATCAGTTTGGGGACCAAAACGAATTTCTTTAATCACGACCTTCTGCGCGTGAGACTTCATTTCTTTGGCCTTCTTGCGCTGTTGGTAAAGGAATTTTTGATATTCCACTATTTTACAAACAGGAGGATCGGCATTAGGGGAAATTTCCACCAAATCCATTTCCAACTCCTGTGCTAAGCGCAAAGCTTCGGCTATAGGATAAACCTCACCGGGCTTGGGCACATTATCGCCTACCACACGAACAGTGTTCACGCCTCTAATAGCGCTATTTACACGGTGTTCATCTTCTTTCTTCTCATTACGGGGAAACGGGCGTCCCGGTGCAGGGCGACCGGCTGTTGAGTTATTATTACCTCCCGGTTTGAAAGTTGGACGCGATGGTCTGTAAGGTGTTGCTATAGTTTGGGTCCTCCAATTAAATTAAAATCTTTTATAAAATAGGGTGCGAAAGTACGCATTTTCTACTAAACCACCAAATTATTTATGATTTATGGTTTCTGATTTATGATTTTGAAGTCATAATTCATCATTCATAAATCATAAATCCTAACTATTTAGCTGCTTAGCTACTTCTTCATTAAACAGTTTGGCAAACTCCTCCGTGGTCATGGCACCCTGGTCGCCCTCACCCTGTTTACGCACAGCCACCTTATTTTCAGCAGCTTCCTTCTCCCCTACCACCAGCAGGTAAGGAATGCGTTTAAGTTCATTCTCACGGATTTTCTTGCCTATAGTCTCATTACGATCGTCTACGAATGCCCGTATATCACTCTGCTCCAATGCGTTTTGTACAGAAACGGCGTAATCGTTATATTTCTCGCTGAGAGGTAACACCGCCACCTGCTCGGGCGTGAGCCAAAGGGGAAACTTACCTCCCGTGTGCTCAATGAGTACCGCCACAAACCGCTCCATTGAACCGAAGGGCGCACGGTGGATCATTACGGGACGGTGACGCTTGTCATCAGCCCCAACATATTCCAAATCAAAGCGCTCGGGCAAGTTGTAGTCCACCTGAATGGTACCCAACTGCCACTTACGGCCAATAGCATCACGCACCATAAAATCGAGCTTGGGGCCGTAGAAAGCCGCTTCACCGGTTTCCACCACCGTTTTCAAGCCTTTTTCAGCCGCTGCTTCAATAATAGCGCTTTCAGCCTTATCCCAGTTTTCATCGGAGCCAATATATTTTTCTTTGTTGCCCGGGTCGCGCAAGGACACCTGGGCTACATAATCTTTAAAATCCAATGTTCTGAAAATGTACAGCACGATATCTATCACCTTGCAGAACTCTTCTTTCAACTGGTCAGGGCGACAGAAAATGTGGGCATCATCTTGGGTAAAGCCGCGCACACGTGTCAGCCCGTGCAACTCACCGCTCTGCTCATAGCGATATACCGTACCAAACTCCGCTAAGCGTAAAGGCATATCCTTGTAAGAACGGGGCTTGGTTTTATAGATCTCACAGTGGTGAGGGCAGTTCATCGGTTTAAGCAGAAACTCCTCTCCTTCCACCGGTGTCATGATGGGCTTGAACGAGTCAGCACCATATTTAGCATAGTGACCGGAAGT
>JAVBSQ010000055.1:0-7652 GCA_031556695.1 Bacteroidales bacterium
ATATCTACCATTAGGATAGCGCCTATTTTGTCGGCAATAGCACGCATGCGCGCATAGTCCCACTCACGTGAATAAGCAGAAGCGCCGCCAATAATTAATTTCGGACGGTGTTCCAAGGCTTGTTTCTCCATCATTTCATAGTCCACCACGCCGGTGTCTTCTTTCACACCGTAGGAAACGGCTTTATACCACATGCCCGACATATTCACCGGTGAGCCGTGTGAAAGGTGTCCGCCGTGTGCCAGGTCAAGCCCCAGGAAAGTATCGCCGGGTTTAAGGCAAGCCATAAACACCGCCATGTTAGCCTGTGCGCCGGAGTGCGGTTGCACGTTAGCGTAGGCTGCGCCAAACAGTTGACACAAACGGTCAATAGCCAGTTGTTCACTTTGGTCTACCACTTCACATCCGCCGTAGTAGCGGGCGCCGGGATAGCCCTCGGCATATTTATTAGTCATCACAGAGCCCATGGCTTCCATCACTTGAGGACTAACAAAGTTCTCCGAAGCAATCAATTCAATGCCGTGCTGTTGACGGTCGTGTTCCTTTTTAATAAGGTCGAAAATTTGGGTATCGCGTTTCATGGTTTAAGTTAAAGTTTAATCTACAAATGTATATATTTATTTTGACAAAACAAATTGTTGATGTACCTTTGTGGGGTAGTGATTAAGAGATTAGGTGATTAAGAGATTAAGGAGATTTTATGTTTGTATATATATTGCTGATAGTATTGGTATTGTTGAATGCGGTGGTGTTTTTTCTGTTTTTGAGGAAGAATACGGCCGGGCACTCTGTTGACGGTTCAACCGTGGTAGCGCGGGGATTATATGACGAGCTTAAGGTAGAATTACAGCAGAAAAATGAGGCCTTGATTCTGGCTAATTCGGAATTGGCTAAGGCGCGTGAACGTAACGCCATACTCAATGAAGAAGTTGATAAGCTACAAGAAATTTTCCGCTCCGAATTCAAGCATATAGCCAATGAATTATTGGAAGAGAAAAGCAAGAAGTTTACCGAACTCAACGAAAAGAACATAGGCAACATTCTGCAACCGCTCAAAGAACGTATTCGTGATTTTGAGAAAAAAGTGGAAGATACCTATAATCAGGAGACTCGTGAGAAAGCTTCCCTGCGGAAAGAGTTGGAACACATGATGAAGCTCAACCGGCAGGTGAGCGACGATGCTACCCGCTTAACCAATGCCCTTAAAGGCGACAGCAAGGTGCAGGGCGATTGGGGAGAGGTGCAGCTCGAACTTTTGTTGGAAAAAGCCGGCTTGTTACGTGATATACATTACCGCAAACAAGAAAATTTCAAAACCGAAGATGGCCGTAATGTCCGCCCCGACTACATTATCAACCTTCCTGACGATAAGCATTTTGTTATTGATGCCAAGGTCTCACTCACAGCCTACGAAAACTATTATAACACCGATGATGAGGCGCAGCGCCCAAAATATCTTCAAGAACATTTGGCCAGCCTCTCCCGCCACCTTTCAGACTTGGGTGGTAAGAACTACCAGCAGCTCCACGGCATCAACCCTCCCGACTATGTATTGCTCTTTGTACCTCTGGAGCCTGCGTTAACATTAGCCCTGCGCGAAGACCCTTCATTGTTTGAAAAAGCCTTGTCCAAAAATATAGCCTTAGTCTCACCCTCTACCTTGCTCGCCACCCTGCGCACCATCTCTTTTATATGGAAGCAGGAGAATCAAAAGCGTAACGTAATGGAGATAGCCCGTGAGGGAGGCGCTTTGTATGACAAGTTTGTAGGTTTCATGGAAGACCTTATAGGAGTGGGTAAGAAACTCGACGATACTACGAAGGAATACAAGGGCGCTATGAACAAACTTTTTGAGTCAAGTAAGAAAGGTGATACCATTATTGGGCGTGTTCAACGCCTCAAAGAATTGGGAGCTAATGCGACCAAAGCGCTTCCTCAGAACCTGCTGGATAGAGCGGAGAACTAAAATTACGAATTAAAAATTACGAATTACGAATGAAAAAAGGGCTTTTTACTTGCAGCCTACCTGCCTTTTACTTGCAGCTTACCTGCCTTTTACTTTTGCTACACTGCCTACTGACCCCCATAGTGGCCACAGCTCAAACCAAGTCAGCCGATGACTCCCTGAAATATAAAATTGCACAGATGCTCCTGGTGGGTTTTCGTGGTAATGAACTCAAGCCGGGAATGCCTATTTATAACGACATAAAGAAACTGAATATAGGCGGGGTTATTCTCTTTGATTACGACAACCCTACCAAAGTACGCAGACGCAATATTACTTCGCCCACACAATTAAAAAAAATGGTTGCCGACCTGCAAAAATTAGGCAATGGAAACTTACTTATTTCTATTGATCAAGAAGGTGGCAATGTAAACCGCTTGCGCCCGGCCGCTGGCTTTCCGCCCACTGTAACCGCTAAATACCAAGGTCAGATTAATAATTCGGATACCACGGCCAAGTACGCTGCTGCCACGGCAAAGCTCCTACATGATTTAGGCTTTAACCTCAACTTTGCCCCCGACACAGATGTAGATGTCAATCCAGACTGTCCTATCATAGGTAAGTATGGCCGCAGCTTCTCTACGGACCCAGCTGTGGTGGTAGCCAACGCCCGTATATGGATTGACGAGCAAAGAAAAGCCGGTGTGATCTCCTGCATTAAACATTTTCCCGGGCACGGCAGTTCTCTTGATGATACCCATAAAGGTATAGTAGATATCACTCGCACATGGAGTGATATGGAGCTGGAGCCATTCGGCATTTTGATAGCTGAAGGAAAAGTAGATATGGTCATGACGTCTCATGTTTTTAATGCCAAGCTAGACAAGCAATATCCTGCTACTCTCTCCAAAAAAATAATTACCGGTATTTTGCGTGAAAATCTTGGGTTTAAAGGAGTGGTGGTTACCGACGATTTGGCTATGGACGCTATGGTCAAATATTATTCTTTTGATGATGTTCTTGTAAAAGCTATTGATGCCGGTGCAGATCTTCTCTGTTTGTCCAACAATGGTCGCGATACCTACGATGCCAATGTGGCGCAGCGTGCTGTGGAGAGTATATATAAAGCGGTGAAGGCCGGAAAAATCACTCCCGCCCGCATTGATGAGTCCTACCGCCGCCTTCAGCTATTAAAACAGCAAATTACGAATTACGAATTAAAAATTACGGATATCTCCGCTAAGTAGTCGTAAATTCTCGTAATTCGTAATTATGATGCCACTTTTATCAACCGCATATCTGCCCCCCATTCAATACTTCACTAAAATGCTGGGGGAGGAGGTGGTGTTTTTGGAGCAGCATGAGCACTACCAGAAGCAGACTTATCGTAACCGTTGTGTGGTGTGTGCCGCTTCAGGGCCAACCGTATTGACTATTCCCGTAGTAAAACTTTCCGGTGAAAAAATGCCTATCCGCGATGTGCGTATTGACTACGCTATGCCGTGGCAGCGTAACCACTGGAAGACATTGGTTTCGGCCTACCGCAACTCACCTTTTTTTGATTATTATGAAGATGACCTGCGGCCTTTTTATGAACGAGAGGAACCCTTCCTATTTGACTTTAATGAGAAGTTATTGCATTTAGTCATGGGGCTTCTGGGATTAAGAATAGAGGTGGAATACACCACTCACTACCAAAGTATAGCTCCGGCAATGGATTGGCGTGAACTGATAAGCCCAAAGGCGGATTATACCGCGGATAAAAAATTTAAGCCGCAATCCTATTACCAGGTATTTTCTTCCGGTAAGGGCTTTGCGGCCAATCTTAGTATCATAGACCTCTTATGCAATGAGGGCAATAACAGTCTTTCAGTCTTGCAATCTTCCTTAGAACCTGTACGATAAGCTAACGTTTATAAAGTTGGTGGTAATAGTATTGTTTACAAAATCTACTGCACTTTCGTATAAGCGATAACTTTTTTTACCGGTCAGGTAGGTATAAGCAAGGTCAACAGATGCTTCACCAAAGCGGTAGCCCACCCCGGCACTGAGATTATAACTTGATTTGATAACACCATTAATTCCATTTTTATTGCCATAACCGACACGAGCCGTCAGTCCTTGCCAAATGGAAACTTCCGCGCCAAAGCGGAGTGCCGATCCAAATTTAGCTTCGCTTAATTCATCGTTGGCGGAATCAACGCTGGGCCCATCTGTTGTGGATATGCTGGACATAGCATAAGGTGTAGCCTCGTAATCGGCAGATAACAATACGTAGCCTAATATATTATATGAAGCACTCACGGTAATTTGTGCGGGTGTCATTAAATTGTATTTTGACCTTTGTTGTCCGGAAGTATAGTCTCCCGGAGTAATGATCCGTTTTTCGTAAGTACGTTCCAAAGCATAGAAAATGGGTGTTTGTATAGCAAGGCCCAGGTTCAGATCTTTCAAGGGTGTTACAATGATACCTAACTTACCACCGAAGCCTAACCCTGAAGTTCTTTCCAACATTTGAGCCCTGTAGTAATTGGTGCTATTGTTCTGTTCCTCTTCGTCGAAGTTCGTAATAGACGACATATAAGCATCGCGTATAACTACGCTGAGCCCTATAGAAATCATTTCTCCAAAATTAGTTCCGAAAGAAAGGGCATACTCGCCCACACTACCTTCGGTATTAATAGGAACATTTTGTACTATGTTTTTACCGGCGGCCACCCGGGGAGCATAGCTGCCGTCGGGTAACAAGACAAACATCTTGCCGGCTCTGGTTTGCTGTCTTCCCCAATAGATATATGAAGAATCGGAGCCTGACATATCTCCGGCCAATTCATTCCATAGAGAATTTTCAAGAGGTAAAGTCCCATCAATTACACTATTGCTGAAAAAATTATTCAACCGGTTGTAGTTAAATCCAATATTGAAATGTTTTTCTGTATTGCGTGGGTGTATGTTATATACTATCCCGGCGTTACCCAGTACAAAATTTCCACGAAAACTTTTCGTTACTGTCGATAAATAATCCGATTTTGATTCGGAGTAAGTGTACAAAGGGGTGAAACTGAGTTCACTCGTCTCATAAGTACCCAAAATTGCAGGGTTCACGGCAATTGCACCCATTTCGGAAGTTAGTGCACCGGACGCACCACCCATGGCTGATTGGCGAGCTGAAAGGAAGTAGTTGCTACCGGATATAGCTAATGCTTCTTGTGCAACCTGAGCAGACAGGGTATTTATAAGAAAAAGTAAAGAGCAAAGAGAGAAAATACGGGTCATCATATAAGTTTATTAAAGTCTAAATCCAAGGGTTATATTTATTTTTCCACCGAAACTGTCGGCATCTACTACAGCACTATTGGTATAAATGGTGTAAGATGAATTATTGTTGGGCGTGAAAGAGTAAGTTCCATCTACATAAAAGTTTTTGTTTCTATAGCCTAAGCCGGCAGAGAAAATATTGCGAGCCATGCTGTCACTATTCTTCAATGGACTGCTATAGTAAGCATAACCGGCGCGGAATGATAGTTGTTCCAGGCGGTATTCAGCTCCGGCGCGAATATTCGTTACCATCCCGAAATTTTTACGGGTATAGTCATCTTCATACCGGTATTGAGGATCGTCACCCATATACTCCAGCTTTTTATATCTTTGACCATTGCGGCCCAGCATGGTGGTAGCACCATAGTCCTGGCCCTCATATTCCACACTGATGATGGCTGATGAGCCTATCACGTAAGCTAAGCCGGTGCCCCATTTAACAGGCGTATTGACACGGTAGTCATAAACATTTAAAGGGGTTTCTTCATTGGCAAAGGTAGGATAGGAGCCGGGAGGGTTAATAAAGTGAGTACTCATGCCGGCGCTATATTCGTCGGTTAAATACAGCCAGGTGGGCGAGTGAAAATAAGCACCCCAGCGGAGACCTCCTGTTGGCCGCCAAATAACACCCAACTTAATGTTTACTCCGGTGCCACGGGTGGTTAATTCCGATTCATAGTTCATATAGTCGAACCCCGTGTCAAAGTCTGCGCTATTCACCGTTCTTTCCGTATAATTTTGGTAGTTGTAGTTCCACACGTTTTGTATGCCGACATTTATGCCAAAGTAAAATTCATCGAAACAATTTCCGCCGAAACTAAGCAGGTATTCTCCTGTAGAGCCGTACGACTCACTGTAATAACTTTGATTTACGGCGCCTTGCATTCTAACAGCCCCGGTACCGTCAACGTATTCCGTAGCACCGATATATTCATCGTCACGTCTAGTGGTGGGGTCAAGGTCTATAGCAAAGGTCTTCCAGCCCATAATGGCATCCCATTTACCCACGGGTATGGTATTGTACGCCTGTGGATAAGGTAAGTCCAGTGTGCCGGCACTAATGCCGTCTGCGCCGATAGCAATGCCGGCAACAGCAGAACCAAGGGTTACGGAACCGTCGGGATTAACTGTGTGCCCCGATATAGGGCCTGCTTCCACGGAGGTGCGGTTCACCGTTTGGTTTACTTTGTTGTATCCCAACCCTATATTGAACCGAAAGTCGTTACCGTTGTAAACATTGAAGGCAAATCCTATATTGTCGAATCCAAAACGGGTATAACTATCGGATATAGTATTGCCCACATATGTGGCGTCGGTCACGTTGTAAGTGATAGCAGGTGTGATGGAAAGGTCGTAATTGCGGAATACGCCAATACCTGCGGGGTTTACGCTAAGCGCTGAAAAATCACCGCCGAGGGCTGTGAAAGCGCCACCCATAGCTGTGAAGCGAGCTGTTCCGCCATAGTAATTTTGTGAATAACGCAGTCCGTCCCACGCTGATTGAGCTTGGGAAAAACCTATGGTAAACAGGGATATTAGAAGTGTAAGTAATTGCTTTTTCATAATTATCTCCTTCTTGACGCTCCTCCGCCGGAATAACCACTACCTTGTCCTACCGAACCACCGGAACGGCCGCCGGAGTGTCCGCTTGAGGCCGGTGAATAGTTACTTTGATTACTTTGATTATTATTTTGGTAGCTATTATCGGTGCGGCGATTATACGTTGTGTTTTTATTGTTATTATTACCGGTGTTATTACTGTTTTCGCCACGAGTAGGATTTGTATTCACCTGCTGTTGTGTTTGTGCCCTGCGGTTAATATTGATTTCCGGTGAGGCGCCTATGATTGACTGCCCCCGCCGCCCGTAATGTACATTGCTATAATATACGGGATTGTAAGGAGGGTAATAAGGATTATACCATGGATTGTAAGGGCCCCACGGTCCGTACCAGGGATCATAAAAACCCCATGAGTAGTAATAAGGGTTGTAGCCCCAATACCAAGGGTTGTACCAGCCGTAATAAGGACTGCCAAAGCCCCAGTTGAGGTTGACATTCACCTTTACAATGGTGTTACTATCAGGACGTTCATACTCCGTTTGTTCAAATAAGGCCAAACGGCGGGCATAAGAGTCATCTTCATCAACAGAAAGATCCGCTTCTGTATCACCTGCAGTGCGCACATCGTTGTTTTGTGGATAGTCGTTATTCTTCTTATTATAGTAGATACCATCATCTACCGCCGAAGAAGAATAATGGCCGGAGGAGCAGGCGCCAAGCAACAAAGCCAGGGCCGCAATTGCTATGAGTTGTAAAATTTTCATCTTAACCTCCCTTATTATTCAGTTTAATTTCGTATTTTTGCAGAAATTTATTGTGCAAAGATAGC